>JBAVVQ010000619.1:0-3543 GCA_049697375.1 Rhodomicrobium sp. | reverse complement strand
TCGAAGAGCCGATCGAGGCGTTTCCGATCGTAGCGGCAACCGGTACTGCCGATGCTGAATGGTCCGCCATCGTGGCTTGGAGCGTTCACACGCTTGTAAGCGCAGGCGCGCCCGCAACGCATTGGGTCGCGGGCGGCGCCGACTCGCTTCCGGTCGAAGCCCCGGAACTGGGCTTGACAAAGGGTTGGCGGGAACGCGTTGTCAGGGCGGCAGGCCCCTATGGCGCCATGTATGGACGCAATCTCGGCGACGATTCGATCTATAAGCTCTCGCGCGGCCTTAATGGCGCATGGCGGACCGGCGGCTTACTGCTTCCGCCTCATGTAGAATAACCGTCCTTGTTTGTTGCGAAAGTTCATCTGCAGTTAGCCAATAGGAATGCCTGACCTCAATATTCGCGCAAACCCCTAGAGGAGAAGGAAGATGGCGGCTCCACCACCCACCAAGATCATGTTGATCCGTCATGCCGAGAAACCGCCGGATCCCCCGAATAAGAGTGGCGCCTGGGATGTAAAGGAGGACGGAACGAGCGGCAAAGGTCACTCTCTCATTGTGGCGGGTTGGGAAAGAGCCGGAGCCTTGATTGGTTTTTTTGCTCCATACAAGACCGTTCCTGCAAAGTCGAAGATTGCCACCCCAGATTACATATACGCTGCAAACCCCAAAGGAGAAAGTGAACGGCCGTGTGAAACTGTCACCCCTCTTGCGCGGTGGCTCAAGTACACGCCAGGCTCCCCCAGATTCAATCTGGCATATGACATTGACAAGGATGAAAAGGAACTTGCTGACCATGTGCTGAAACAGTCAGGAAGCGTCTTGATTTGCTGGGAGCATAACAGGATTATCAACATAGTTGAGAACATCAACAAGAAGCACCAGATTTCGAACTATAAGAAGCTAAAGAAGCATCCGTGGCCAGATATATTCAACCTTGTTTGGGTCCTCGATTACGATGACAAGCAGAACCAATATACCTGGACTCACACTCATCAACGTCTGAGGCCAGACGACATAAAGGAGTAGTCTGCGAGGTTCGTATAACTGCGGTGACCGTTATCTGCCGAGGGCGTCGTCCAGTGATATGACCCCCAGGCCGGAAAGCCAAAGCAAGGACTTTTCCTGCCACTCTTTCCAACGCGCGCCGCCGAAACCGAGACCATGGCCGCCGGCCGGCAGTTCGAGATACTCCGTGGATACGTTTGCGGCACGAAGCGCGTTGTGGAAAGCACGGCTGTTCGCGGAAGGCACATCGATGTCGTCCGCGGCATGCACGAGAAACGAAGGCGGTGTTATGGACGTCACCTGCTTTTCATTGGAGAATGCATCTATTGCGGCAGCCGAGGGAGACATACCAAGAAGATTGTGCCGTGAACCACTATGCGTTTCCGGCCCCATCGTGATAAGCGGGTAGACGAGGATCAAAAAGTCCGGGCGAGAGCTGTATCGCTCGACACTGTCGTTTGTGGCTAGTTCCCCATCGTCGAAATGTGTGGCTGCCGTAGACGCCAAATGCCCGCCTGCCGAGAAGCCGATAAGACCAAGGCGCCTGCGATCCAAACCCCATCGTTCAGCGTTCATGCGAATGGTGCGGATGGCGCGCTGCGCATCCAGCAAAGGCACAAGCCTTCTCCCCTTGGGCAGGCGGTATTCGAGTACGATAGCTGTGATGCCGTGATTGGCGAGCCATTCAGCGACCGGGTAGCCCTCACCGTCGAGCGCGAGCCCGCTATAGCTTCCGCCCGGGCAGATAAGCGCGCTCGCTCCATTTGCATTCGCAGCGCGGTAAACGCTGATCCATGCTTCCGAGTCTTCGGATTGTCCGTCGCCGATAGGGGCGCGCCCGGCCCACAGCGGAATACGCTCGATCACCGTCACTCCCCCGCCAAATGCGACGCGTGCTTTACATCTGGCGTCGATGCGCCACTTGAATTGCGGTCTTCAAGGCGCACTTGAAATCCGCTTCGTCAGCAGGGCTTGAACCGTCCTTCGGCGCATCAAGCATTTGCCACGTGAGTAGCACCATCTCGAGGGCGTGGCCGCTCGGTAACGAGTCGAGCTTAACTGGAAGAATGTCTTTGCTCTGCTGAAAGGCGTACATCACCTCGAGTTGCACCCACTTGGATTTCACAGACTGCGCGCTCAAGAACACGAGCAACAGATAGCAGCTCTGCACCTTGTCTTGAATGGATGCATTCCAACGTTCGCCACCGCTGATATTCCCGTCGAACCAGACATTGAACCCCCAACTCTCAATTTCGTGCACGGCGTCGAGAACACGGGCGCGATCGCTCCGCGAGTAGCTTACGAAAATATGGCCGAGACCGCGTTGCTCCGGATCAGTCATGCGCCTGAATACTGAATCGCCAAACTGTTCATGAAGCGCACGAGTCAAGAGGCGACGCGTGCCCGGCCCGAACCGCCCATCGCGGGACGTATGCTTGAGTGCTTCTTGGAAGCGCAGGATGTGCCGCCCTAACGTGACGTCATAATTCTCACTGAAATCGATCTGCCCGAACTCGCCATGGAAGCCGAGCGCACGCAATGCCAGACGGATATTTTTGCAGACATGGCTCGCAACTCCCACTTCGAGAACGCGATCGCCGAGCTTCGGGTCGCGAAAATAACGCTCCAAGTCACGAAGATCTTTGTCAGCCATCGTCAGCCCAACCGCAAAAATAATACAGAATCACATGCGCCCCCCCTGCATCCTGCCGGACTTCATATGATCTGTCTCGTGACTCGCGTCGCTCCTCTAATACTCCCCACAACCACTTACCTACCCTGATCGCTGGCTCCCGTCACACGCGGCGTGAACCGCGAATGATGGCGGCGACCCTGGAAAAGAAAGACGATGGATCGCCCATCTGTCGCCGCGCTTCTTCCCAATCAAACGGCGCGCGCACATAGACCCGCTTATCGGCGACGCCCTCGCGCGCCGGCAAGTTGCGCATGCCGAGCTCGTCGCCGTAGTACATGACGGGCGCGCCGGGAGCGCGGTAGAGCATCTCGAAAGCGGCGAGCATTTTCTCTGTATAGCCGGAGAGCGCCTCAGCCACGCGCACCGCTGGACTATCGTCGCTGGTGTATGCGCCGCTCGGGTCGAGCTGACGGATGACGGCGTGCCTTTCTTCGCTGGAGAGCGAATAAATCGTAATGGCGTCATGATTGCCCAAAAACGTGACCCACTGACAATGCGGCGGGATGTTGCGCGTTTGCGCCATCGCGCGCTCGACGCCGGAGGCGTCGCCGCGCATGAGCGCGATCCAGAAACATTCGGTGAGATAAAAATTATAGACCAGCTCGCATCTGTCCGGCTGAGTGACGGCTGCCTGCCCATAGCATTTTGATTTTCTGTGGTTTTCTGGCGCTTTTGCGTGGTGTCGATTTGAACTCGATCTGGCACTTTTCGGGGATATCCGAGGAGGCGCCCGTGAACATTGGCAAGACGCTTTTCGCTCAGCTCATGGATTTTCTGCCGTGGAGCACCTTCACGCGGATTGTCACGCGGTATGGCGGAGACCAGCGGGTACGGACACTGTCCTG
>JBAVVQ010000618.1:0-1699 GCA_049697375.1 Rhodomicrobium sp. | reverse complement strand
CCGCGGTGTTGGCCTGACAGGTGAGGCGTGAGACCGTTCCCTCTCCTCAAAAGGAGAGGGAGTTCTTTAGCGGCGGGGCTTCCCGGTTCGGTTGGTTGACCCGCCCGATTTCTCTCGCCTTATCTCTCGAGCGCCGGCGCAGGAGGAGCACATGCATGCATCCGCATTAGAACAAGACATTCGCGCGGCGCTCACAGAGCACTGGGCGGCGTCCGGCGCAAACGATTTTGCCACGGAGCATCAAATTTATTGCGACGACGCCATTCTCGACTATCCGCAATCGGGGGAGCGCATTCGCGGGCGGGCCAATATTCAAGCGAGCCGCACAGCGCAACCGAGCAAAAAGCGCTTCGAAGTCAGGCGCATCCTGGGCTCCCGGCATTCGTGGATCACCGAATACATCCTCTATTACGACGAGAAGCCGTTTTACACAGTAAGCATCATGGAATTCCGGGGCGGGAAGGTTGCCCATGAAACGCAATATTTCGGCGAACCGTTTGCGCCAAGCGCCTCACGATCCAGCTTCGTGGAACAGATCGGTCCAGCGTCCACTCCCGCCTAAGAGATACGGGCGCGGCTATAACTGAACCGGCGCCCCCGCAAATATCGGGAGCGGCCGGGCGACGCCATTATCGCCTATTTGAGCCACCATAGCCCGCCTAACCGACCTCGAATTTCACGCCCTGAGCGAGCGGCAGCGACGAGCCGCAGTTGATCGTATTGGTGGCGCGCCGCATGTAGAGCTTCCACGAATCGGAACCGGACTCGCGCCCGCCGCCCGTCTCCTTTTCGCCGCCGAACGCGCCGCCGATTTCCGCGCCCGATGGGCCGATATTCACGTTGGCGATGCCGCAATCGGAGCCGCGCGCCGACAAAAACAGCTCCGCTTCGCGCAGATCATTCGTGAAGATCGAGGAGGACAGTCCTTGGCTGACGGCGTTATGCAGCCGGATGGCTTCGGGCAGCTCCCGATAGCGCATCACATAGAGAATGGGCGCGAACGTCTCTTTCAGGACAGGGCCCGCCTGCCCTGGCATCTCGACAAGCGCGGGGCGCGCATAGAACCCTTCGGCGGAAAGGCCTTCCGTCACGCGCGAGCCGCCTGTCACGACGCCGCCCGCCGCCGCTGCCGCTTCAAGCGCTTGCCGCATTGCTGAGAAGGCGTTCCCGTCGATCAGCGGACCGACCAGCGTTTCCGGCTCCAACGGATTGCCAACCTTCACCGATGCATAGGCTTGCTTCAGGCGCGGCAGAAACCGCTCGTAAATGCTCTCATGCACGAAAAGCCGCCGCAGCGACGTGCAACGCTGGCCTGCAGTCCCCATGGCCGCAAAGGCGACGGCGCGCAGAGCAAGGTCGAGATCCGCTGAAGGGCAAACAATGGCTCCATTATTGCCGCCAAGCTCCAGGATCGCGCGCGCGAAACGCTGCGCAAGCCGGGGGGCGAGCGCACGGCCCATCGCGGTCGAACCGGTGGCCGAGACGAGCGGCACAAGGTGGTGATCCGCCAGCGCCTCGCCTGCGTCCCGCGCGCCGAGGATGACGGTTGAGAGCCTTTCCGGCGCCGAATTCCCGGCCTGCTTGAACCGCGCCAAGGCCCGGTCGAACAGGGCTTGCGCCGCAAGCGCCGTGAGAGGCGTCTTCTCCGACGGTTTCCAGACGCATGCGTTCCCGCACACAAGCGCGAGCGCCGCGTTCC
>JBAVVQ010000617.1:0-2300 GCA_049697375.1 Rhodomicrobium sp. | reverse complement strand
TCTCAGACCAAGTGGCAGAAGCATTAGCGGCCGCGCGAGCTGATTAAGATGTGGAACCACGCCCTGTGTAGCGACGGGTGCGTGCTCCAGGGCCGGTAGCGGAAGAGGCAGCTCTCGCAAAATGCTCAAGCGGCAATGTTTGCTTTCAGATCTCATTGCGGCTGTTCCGCGGGAGCGCGAGCGACGGAGAGATTGGGCCAGGACCAGACCTTTTGCGGGTGCTAAAATCACATTGGAGCTTGGACTTTGCCTGCCCTTGGTGCCAAGCAGGGGGCTTCCACCCTGACTGTGGAAACGATTGAAATAAGCCAAAACCGCCGGAGCGGGAGTCTCGGTATCGCTGGGCCATGAGCCCGCGCTTTCTCGTCCCGTCATTCAGAGGTGATCTCGCCAAGCTTACTTGTGATGCGATCTTCCCAGCTATTATGCTAGCCTTGCAGGAATAAAGTGCGGAAAGGGCCGACTTTTGGGCGTTCTCGGTCACATCGTGATGGAAGGCTTAAGCTTTCTTGCGACATTATTTGTGTTCGCCGTCGGGATTTTTGTCTTATTGGTCATTGCGCTATTCATCGCAGATATCGGCCAAACAAAGGATGCGATCCGGCGCAACTATCCTGTTATTGGACGTTTCCGCTATTTGTTTACCCGGCTCGGCGAGTTCTTCCGCCAGTACTTTTTCGCCCTCGATCGGGAAGAACTGCCGTTCAACCGCGCCGAGCGGGATTGGATCTACCGTTCCTCGACCGGCGCCGACAACACGGTGGCGTTTGGCTCGACACGCAGCTTGACCCCTGTTGGCACTATCATTTTTGTTAACTGTCCCTTCCCAACGCTTGAAGAACATGCGGCGGACGCGCCCGAGATTACGATCGGTCCGTATACCTCTGCGCCCTACCGCTTTTCTTCAATCATCAATATTTCCGCCATGAGCTTTGGCGCACTGTCGGTGCCTGCCGTGAGAGCGCTCTCAAAGGGGGCGGCCATGGCCGGATGCTGGCTCAATACCGGTGAGGGAGGATTGGCACCCTATCACTTGGAAGGAGGTTGCGACGTCATTTTTCAGATCGGCACAGCCAAATACGGCGTGCGAACGCCCGATGGACAGCTCGACGAAGCCCGCGTCCGCGAAATCGCCAGCCTTCCCCAAGTGAAGATGTTCGAGTTAAAGCTCAGTCAAGGCGCAGAACCTGGCAAAGGCGGCATTCTCCCCGCCATCAAGGTGACGCCGGAGATCGCCAAAATCCGGGGAATCCCCGTCCACGCCGATTCGATCTCGCCGAACCGCCATCCCGAAATCGATAGCGTCCCTGATCTTCTTGATCAAATCGCGCGGCTCCGCGGCTTGGGAGGCAAGCCCGTCGGCTTCAAAGCCGTGATTGGCGCCTATGGCTGGCTTGAAACGATGTGCAAGGAAATCCGCGGCCGGGGTATCGAGAGCGCGCCCGATTTCATCACGGTTGATTCCGGCGACGGTGGCACCGGCGCGGCGCCCTTGCCGCTTATGGATAATGTCGGACTACCCATCAAGGAAGCGCTTCCGATGGTGATTGACATTCTCTGCCGCTACGATCTGCGCCAGCGCATCAAAATCATCGCATCGGGCAAGCTTGTTACGCCGGCCGAGGTGGCCTGGGCCTATTGCGCCGGGGCCGACACCGTGAACTCCGCGCGCGGCTTTATGTTCGCGCTTGGCTGCATCCAGTCGCTGAAATGCAACAAGAACACATGCCCCACCGGAATCACGACGCACGACCGCCGCTTGCAGCGCGGACTGAACCCCGAAGAAAAATCGGTGCGCGTGAAAACCTTTGTGGAGAGGATGCGCGCAGAAGTTGGCACGATCGCCCATTCTTGCGGCGTGCCCCATGCCCGCGCGATGCAACGCTACCATTGCCGCATCGTGCAGGCCAATGGCCGTTCCATCCCCATGAATGAGCTTTATCCCCCTGTGGCTCCAGCTCCACGGACAGCCTTGTCTGCGGCCTGACGGTTGCCCTGCACGGCCAGTGGTTGGGAGCCAAGCCAGAGCGGAAGCGCAGGCCGCCGTCGCACCTTGCCCTTCGGGGACCGGTAGGAGGTGTTGTCTGCTGCAACAAACCTACTTGATGACCCACTCTAGACGATTCCGAGCTGAATATCCTTTCGACGACAGCTTTCCAATCGCTTTGCAGACGGATCGAAAGTTGGGCTCGACGGGCAGGTTGGTAGAGATCCTATGCAGGCGCAGTGGACGGGGCGATACCGTTTCGGTGTATCCCCACCACCAAGGCATAGGAGAGCCTGATGACGGTCAGAGTAAT
>JBAVVQ010000616.1:0-16035 GCA_049697375.1 Rhodomicrobium sp. | reverse complement strand
CCGCCGCCTCGCAAAGGACTTTGAAAACCTCACGCGAACCGCGCTGACTTTCGTCAAACTCGCTTCCATCCGCATTATGCTCAGGCGACTTTGCAATCCTTCATGAACTTCGTGGACAGACTCTTAGTGAATTTTGACGCTCGAGGCCGGGAGCGGAAGAGGCGGGTCTCGAAAATTGCTTAATCAGCCATGCCCGCTTTCAGATCTTTTAGCGGGCGATTGCGGGGAAGGGCCAGCTTCGCCGAAGGTGGGCTACGTGTGGACGGCTCCAGGCTGTCAAGGGATTCTCGCACGGTGCAGCATCGGTCGGGGCAGCCATGTGTTCGGCCTATTCATGCGGCTCACAAGGCCGCTGGCCATAATGCCTTCCGCGGATCGGGTCCCGGTCAAAAGCTCGCATTCGACAATGCCGTGGCCCAAGTGGAGTGTCCCGATCGCCGGATCGACCAATCCTGCATTACATGCTGTCTGCCCTTTCCAACCGTTCCTACAGCGCCACCGCGGCGCTATTTCCTTCGGCCCGGCAGGCTATCTCAGCGTGACTGGCTCCTTGTAACGCTCGCCCTTGGCCGTCATGGCCCAAACCATCCTCCCACCCCGGGGATAGCATCCAGCCGTTTGTCGGGGAGCCTTGCGGCGCCGGGATCGGAAACCAAAAAGCCGCCCCCTATTCGTGAAGCAGCGTTTGCCAGTTTGAAGGCACCGCTCTGGCCGGTCCCGGCACCGGTTGATCCAACGGGTGCGCGTGAGGGGGGTGAAGCTTCGGGCCGGTGAAGAATTCTTCAGTACGATAGTCGTAAAACCACCGCTCGCCCGGCTCGAAGCTTGTGATTACCGGGTGCCCCGTAGCGGCGTTATGTTTCGATGCATGCTTATTTGGTTAACTATCGCAGCAGCCGATGTGACCGCATTCCGCACACCTGCGAAGATGCAACCACCATTGGCCCAGAGCCAAGCATTCGACGCAACCTGTTCCGCTTGGCTTGACCGCTGGATTGATACCATCTCTCTCGGACTCCATAGTCTCCTCTCTGACTTCCGTTTGCTTCAGTTATCTCTCATCGACGTGCGGACCAAAGGGGCGCTATTCATTTGCGACTGCCCTCTGATTGAACATCGCCGCAAGAAATGACTCGGAATTGCGCAATTCTTCATCCGATATGCCGAGCGGCCGGTCATCTGAAGGCGTTACTCATTTACTGCTCGAACGGGGCTCATGAAATTTAGCGCATTTGGCCGGACCTAGAGGGAATGTTTGGCCAAGAACGCAAGAATAAGACTCGCGATGTCGTCGTTCTTCTCGTCCAAGCCAAAATGGCCGGCGTCGAGCAGGTGGATTTCGGCGTTCGGCAGATCGCGCTTGAACGCCTCCGCACCGGGGGCGATGAACGAGGGATCGTTCCGTCCCCAGACCACCAAAGTCGGGGGCTTGTGCTCACGCAACCAAGCTTGCCAGGCCGGGTAAGAGGCGACGTTTGTCCGGTAGTCGTACAGCAGACCGGCCTGGATCTCGCGTTGGCCGGGTCTCGACAGGTGGGCGTACTCGTCCGTCCAGGTGTCCGGGTTATAGCGTTCGGGATGCGAGGTGCCGAGCGTGTGACGCTGTTCCGTCGCCGTGAGCGACACGAACGCGTCGAACACTTCAGGGTGCGCTTTCGGATCGGCCCAATGTTGCGCAATGCCGGCCCACTTGGCGCCCAGGCCTTCCTTATAGACATTGGCATTCTGGATGATAAGCGCCCGCAGTCGCTTCGGATGCGCCGAGATGATGCGAAAGCCGACCGGCCCGCCATAGTCATGAAGGAAGAAGATGTATTTGTCGATCTCGAGCTGTTCGAGAAGGTCGTTGATCGTCCTGGCCAAATTGTCAAAGGTGTACGCGTACGATGATGGTGGCGGGGCGTCACTCTGACCAAATCCTGGAAAATCCGGTGCTATCAGATGATAGCGTGTTGCGAGCAATGGGATGAGCGTATCGAACTCGCGCGAGGAAGAGGGGAAACCGTGGAGAAGCACGATGGTCGGCGCGTCCTTCGGGCCAGCTTCGCGATAGAAAACCCCGATACCATCAGCCGTCATGCGATGATAGGTCGTTGTCGCGGAAGTCGACTCCAGCGAACTAGCCCGCGTGGGATGACCAACGATTAACGGCGCCGCAGCTGTCGGGGAGTTTCCAGTTGTCATAATTTCGCTCCGTGCCCGGCTCGAAGCCCGTGATGATCGGGTGACCCGTAGCGGGCTGGCGCCGTTTAGCCGTAAGCGACGCCCGGATTACTTTGCCCGACTTCGATAATATAACCATCAGGATCGCGAATGTAGCAGCGCGTCTCGCCGTACTTGGGCTTCGGCTCCGTGATGAACTCGGCTCCCCGGCTTCGCCACAGTTCATAGCACGCTTGAATATCAGCAACGCGGATATTCATAAAGCTGCTGACTTTATCGGGGTCGGGGGGGACGCTGAGCGTTACCGTTGGTTTGTCTGGCGTTGGACCGCCCCCGGGGTTGACGAGGAGCCACGTGTTCGCGATCTGGATGTACCCCGGCGCGCCGATCTTATCGCCTCTGCTCAGAATGCGGCCTCCGAAGACCGTTTCGTAAAATCGAAGCGATCGCTCGACGTCGGCGACGGTGAGAAAGTGTGCGACGGTAAATCCATCCACCGGCGGCATCTGATAGGTTTTCTGGTCGACTTGTACTTCACTCATAAACGCCTCCGATTCGGAAATGGCAACCACGCCGGCCAGCAACACGCCGGGCAGCGTGTTAGTTCCGATTCCGCAGGCTTTGACACATTGACTCAAAGCCATCGCTATGCGCGAGGCCGGTTTAAAAAAGACCGTGTTACGTGCGGTTGCCGCGCTTTTCGCCTAACATCACGCGGTGCGGCTCTCCGGCCCAAATCGTTACAAGCGTAGGCCGGCGGGGCTGATCGTCGCCGGTTTCCTTTTGCGAATCCGGTTGGCGCTGCCGCTGGCGTGTTCGGCGGCGCGGGCGGACGCCAGCTTTTGCCTCCGGCTTCCCGGCTTCATCCGGCGTGACGTCGCATTGCTGGCCCAATGGCACACTGTTTAGGGTGCGGCGACACCGCACAATGCGTCGATCGAATATTTTCCCGGACCAGTGATGTACAACAGCGCGAAGCCTCCCATAATGCTGAGATTTTTGTAAAAGCCATCCATGCTGTCGACTTGAGCCGGACCTGTTAATGTCCAATAGCGATGCCCAATAAGCGCAGTTCCCAGTGTATATAAAACCAAAAGTAAAGCCGAAGGACGGGTGAACGCGCCAACAGCGGCCGCGAACGCAACCGGAAGCTCCATGAAGGTCGCTACGGCAGCAGCCAATACTGGCGTCGGAACGCCAAGCTGCACCATTTGACTTACCGTGCCCGAAAAGTCTCTCAGCTTTCTCCAGCCGAAAATCAGAAATAGTGTTGCGAGAAGAAGACGGGCCGCAAGAATGAGCCCATCGTTGATGCCGCTTATCATCACGCTACCCTCGCTCGCCGTTTTCTTGCCGTTAAGACCGCGAACTAGCGCACCGGCGGCACAAACCGGGCATTGGATTGCTGCGTAGTCCTGACACACTGATGGTGTCACGCGGAGTGCTTATTCATCAGGCCCAGGATCAGGGCATCGAGGCTGTAAGGCCCGGCGCCCGCCGAGACAATTATTATCAACATAAAGGCATAAAGCGTCTCCGGCAAATAGAGCCAATCGTCGATGCGATCCGCTTCATCGATCGGCTTCAAGAGTTCGATTCGCTGCCGCCCGGACGTGGCGATGGCGACGAGGATGATGACAAGCAGGCCAAGCGCGGCCAGCGGCGCCAAAAGCCCGATAACGACGGCGCCGCCGGCGGTGAATTCGACCAACGGCACCCACCATTGATTGAAGCCCACTGCTAGAACGCCGAGCGCCTTGAGTTCATCGACGAACGAACGGCGGCGCTCCACGTTGAACAGCTTGTGATATCCCGACAGCATAAAAAATGCCCCAACCGCGATCCGGTTCAGGGTGATCGCAATGTCGGTCCATCCGATGCCAACGAACAGTAGATCCATCATGGTCTATCTTCGCCGCGATTTGAAATCACACGCCGAGCAGCCCGGACGGGGTCGCAAGAACCATGGATTTGTCCCTGCAAGTCTGAGGAGCATCCGGCGTTTCGTTGTGTGGTTGGGAAGCCACGATACCCCACTCCCCAAGTGTAATCCCTTTTTAGCCGTCTGCTAGTATCAGAAGGGCCGATGCCGAGGCGGGAAGTCAACACCCATCATGGTCGAATTGGTTGCCAGTGGCGGCGGCCGTATGTTTACGGCAAGTGGCGATATCCGCTCTGGGTCAAGGGCGGGATTGCTTCGGCCATTTCGGAGGCGACCGCATTGGGATCCTCTAGCCGACTTGACGCGCTTCAGGTCGCGAGGAAGCCGAGAGGTCCGTTCCCGACCCATAGCCCCCATTTATTGCCACCGCGGCTTACGTTAGCAATAGGGTTGCGATGCACATCTTTGCTTGGGGGCTACTGCGTTAGCTTTGCGACAGCCGGAGAACTCAGGTCCAGGGTGACCAGATAAACGGCGCCGTCGTCTGGATCACGCTCGGTCCTGAAGCCCAGCTCACGGCACATCTGCAACATGCCGGTGTTTTCGCAAAGAACGCTTCCGTAAAGGGTCTTCAGCCCCTCGCTTTTTGCGTAAATGATGAGGTGCCGCATGAGTATCCAGCCAAGTCCATGCCCTTTCAGATCGGAGCGGATCAGGATCGCGTATTCGCCCTTTTCGTAATCCGGGTCGGCAAAGAAGCGGGCGCCTCCAAGCATCTCCTGCTCGCCCTTGCCGTCAGGGCGAAGAGCGACGAACGCCATCTCCCGCGCGTAATCGATCTGCGTCATGCGCGCCAGAAACTCGTGCGAAAACTCCCGAACGGGCATGAACATGCGCAGACGAATGTCCTCCGGGGCCATCCGCGGCATGAACTGCGCATAGAACCGCTCATCTTCGGGCCGAATGGGACGGAGGAACACCTCGCTTCCATCTGCGAGCCGGTAGGTTTTCTCCCACTGGGTCGGATATGGCCTGATAGCGGATGGAACGGGTGGATGAAGGACCGGATCTTCGACCTTGATCCGCGCGTCGAGCGCAATCATGCCCTTATCGTCGACGAGGAGCGGATTAATATCGAGTTCGCGAATGGCGCGGTGCTGCACGGCGAGCGAACTCAGCCTCACAAGGCAAAGCGCGAGCCCGTTCAAGTCGACAGGCGGCTGGTTCCGGTATCCTCTCAGCAATTTGTAAATCCGGGTCGACTTAATGAGCTCTGTCGCAAGCTTGAGATCGAGAGGGGTGAGCGACATGGCACTGTCGCCAATCGCTTCCACGCCTGTTCCGCCCGCTCCGAACAGGATGACCGGGCCGAAAGTAGGGTCGATCGAGATGCCAAGGATCAGCTCATACGCGTCCTTGCGGTGGATCATGGGCTGGACGGTGACGCCTTCGATGAGCGCGTCGGGGTGAGCCGCCTTGATCTCGCTCAGCATCCGCCGGGTGGCTTTCTCCACCTCCTCCGAAGATGTGACATCCAGGCGGATGCCGCCAATATCGGACTTGTGGGTCAGGTTCGGCGACAGGATCTTCACGACAACCGAGGCGTAGCCGCGCAGAAGATCCGCCGCCGCTCGGGCCGCCTCTTCCGGCGTTGCGGCCACCTTTGTCGGAACTGTCGGAATGCCATAGGCGCTCAGCACCGCCTTCGCCTCGGGCTCTGTCATCATGCTGCGGCCTTGAGCAAGCGCGCGGCCGATGGCGGCGTCAACGGCGGCCGGATTGACATGGTTCTCCGGCGTAACCGGCGGCGTTTGCATCAGCTCTGTTTGGGCCCGCACGTAGCGAGCGATCTGCATGATGCCCTCGATCGCTTCCGTGGGCGTTTCGAAGTCGGGGATGTTGGCCTTGGCGAAAAGCGGCCGCACCTCCTCCACCGCGCTTTGCGCAAGCCAGGTCGCGACCACCGGCTTTTTGTGGCCAAGACGGCGCTGCTGTTCGACGGCTTCGACCGTGGCTTTCGCCGCATCGACCGAAGACGCAAGCGCCGTCGGGCAGTTTATAACCAGCACCACGTCCGTATTCGGGTCCTGCATGACGGCTTCCATGGCCGTCGCGTAACGGTCCGGCCCGGCGTCGCCGATGATGTCGACCGGGTTGCCATGCGACCATGTCGGGGGAAGCACCCTGTTCAGGGCGTCGATCGTTTTCGGCTCGAGGTCTGCGAGCGTGCCTCTCAAATCGGCGAGGGTATCGGCGGCGACGACGCCCGCGCCGCCTCCGTTCGTCACGATGGCGATGCGGCTTCCCGGTATGCATCGGACGCGCGCGAGCACTTCGCCTGCGTCGAACATCTCGTCCAGATCGACAACGCGCAAGATTCCGGCGCGGCGGAGAGCCGCTGTGTAGACGTTATCGGAGCCTGCAAGCGCCCCTGTGTGCGAGGCTACGGCCTTCGCCCCTTCGGGATGCCGGCCGGCCTTGATCGCGATCACCGGCTTGGCGCGCGAGCACCGTCTCGCCGCGGACATAAACTTGGCCGCGTCCTTGACGGACTCGATATAAAGGAACACAGCCCTGTTTGTGACATCGCCTGCGAGATAGTCGAGCATGTCGCCAAGGTCGACGTCGGCCGAATCTCCGATCGAGACCACATGGCTGAAGCCGACCCCTTCGACGGCGGCCCAGTCCAGCATCGCCAAGGTGATGGCGCCTGATTGCGACACGAGCGCAATGTCCCCAGGCTTCCCCAGGATATGGGCGAAGCTTGCGTCGAGTTTCAGGCTCGGGATCTGGATGCCAAGGCAGTTCGGACCGATGATGCGCAAGAGATAAGGCTTCGCCGCAGCCAGCATGCGCTGGGCCAGATCGCCCTTGACGCCGGCCGTAATGACGACGGCCGCCTTGCAGCCTTTGCGGCCGAGCTCATCGATGATGCCTGGTATCGTGTCTGGAGGCGTGGCGACGACCGCGAGCCCTGGCGCGAAGGGGAGGGCTTCGACGCTGCGGTGGCAGGGCTTTCCCAGGAGGACGTCGCGGCCTGGATTGACGAAAGCGATCTCGCCCGTATATCCGCCGCGCAAGAGGTTCTCGGCGACGTGAAGTCCGATGGAGCCTGGCCGCTCGCTCGCCCCCACAAGAACGACGCTGCGGGGCTGAAACAGAAGATTGAGGTTCCGGATGGTCATGTCATGCTCCGCCGGCCACGGTTTTAACTGCAGCGCTCCGGCGACGATGGGCCCAGCGCTTCGCCCTTATCTCATACTCTTGCCGAAGGCGCATCGTCGACGCGGGAATTCTTGCAGGCTGCTGAAATACGATGTCGCCTATGGTTCGACAAGCTCACCATGAGGGCTAAGTCGTTGAAAACGCTAAACCTCATCCTGAGCCTGTCGAAGGATGAAGCCAAATTCAGGCTTTTTCAGCAGCCTGCTACTCTAGTTCAAAGCGCGCCGGCGACGCTCACAATTGCACATGATTCACGACCCAGGCTCCCGCAGCGGCGGCGAGCGCCGCGAACAGGATGGACGGCACGGTCTTGGCGAAGACTCTCAGAAGCGTCACAAAGGCGGAAAAGGCCTTTTCTCCCGCTGTGTAAAGCTCAAGGGCGGCGCGATAAAGGAAATAGGCGACGATGCCGGCGGTCGCGATCAGCAACAAGATTTTGGGACCTGGCAGATCGCCCACCCGGCCCCAGGGCACGGCAAGCACTTGCGCAAGCCACCACTGAAAAGCGTCACGCATATAACTGAAAAGGGGAGTAAGGAGAGCATACAGCAGCTGCTGGAAATGATTGAGAAGCTCCATGTCTTGACCTTCTTTCGTCCAAGGCCGTCAGTGTTCCAGTACAGCCCGAGGCGAGTCCTGGCTGCATCCGTAGCAAATGGGTCCGCCGTCGTCCCGGAAAGGCGAAGCCTTATCCGGGATCGTAACGGACCGAAGCGACTATCTTTTTGCGATCCCGGCTCGCGCTTCGCTTGGCGGGGATGACAATCCGGTTGGCGACATCAGCGAAGTTTGCTTAGTATTATCTGGAAAAACATGCCGCGAGCTTGCGGCTCTCGGGAGCATCCGCGATTTTTTAACCGGAGAGTGCAAGTCTGCTTTCAGCCCGCGGCGCCTGGAACCTGCAACGGTCTCTGCGGTTCATCCTCATAGAATCCGGCGATAGGCCTGCGGCATACATCACGGAAGACCGTAGAAAAAAAAGCGTGATCTTGCTTCACAAGAAGCGGGCAGAGGCGTTACCATCAAGCAATGCCAAAGCGACAGTCCAAGATTGGCTTATTGAAAACCGATGGTTACCTTGACGGACAGTTGCTGATTGCAATGCCGTCAATGACAGACCCCCGCTTCCATCGCGCCGTTATTTATATGTGCGCTCACTCGGCGGAGGGGGCCATGGGATTGGTCATCAATCAGCGGGCTCCGAATATCACCCTGCGGAAGCTGCTGGAGCAGCTTGAAATCATGCCGGAAGGGGCGCGGCCCGCCCCAATCCGTGTCAGCTCCATGGCTGTCCACATGGGCGGCCCGGTCGAAACGAGCCGGGGCTTTGTCTTGCACAGTTCCGACTATTTCGCTGCGGACAGTACGCTACCCATCAACGAAGGCGTCTGCCTGACCGCCACGATCGATATTCTCAAGGCCATCGCGAAGGGAAGCGGGCCGGATAGGGCAATTCTCGCGCTTGGCTATGCCGGCTGGGCGCCAGGTCAGCTTGAACACGAAATCCAGGGGAATGGCTGGCTCAATTGTCCGGCCGATCCGGACATCATTTTCAACAGCGACCTCGAAAGCAAATATAGGAGCGCCCTCACTAGCCTGGGCATCGATCCCTCGCGTCTTGTCGGGATTGCAGGCAGAGCCTAAGCAGAGTTGGGTGGAAGCGCCGCCGTCATCCCGAAAAGGCGAAGCCTTATCCGGGATCGTAATACATTGGAGCGCCTGACTTTATGCGATCCCGGCTCGCGCTTGGCTTGGCCGGGATGACAAATTGCGAAGCAGCTCACGGCTACTTTTCGCGCCTTCCTAGAGGAAATGCGGGTCTGGACGTCTGGGCGCTTGTGGCCGCGCGAAATCCTTCACCAGGCGCTGGCGGCTGCATGTCGCGCGGGTAAGCCCCGTTTCCCGCTCCGTTTCCGTTCGCCCTCTTCGTTTCTTCGCTAGAGCCCTGGCGGCGGCCATTGCTCCCGCCCGCTTTTTTGTCCGGGGAACCGGAAGCAGCCACGGCATTCGCCTCGGCGCCGGCGAGAGCGGCAGCTTTGCCCCGCTCTTTTTCTTCCCGCTCCCTTTCCTTTTCAGCTCTGCGCTCGGCTCGCTTTTCTTCCTTTTCCTGCTCCTTGTGGTCCCGGCGCGTGGAGCGGGCGATGGCGTTCAGAAGATTGACGACCTCGCGCTCCGTCATGAGGTCCGCATAGTAGAAGCCCTGGCCGAAGTCGCAGCCAAGCGCGCGGACATAAGCGAGGTCTTCGTCATTGTCGACGCCCACGGCGATGACGTTTTTTCCAAGCTCATGGGCGATCGTCAGGACCGCCTTAAGCACCATTGCGCTGGAGCGCTCCTTGTCGCTCAGCGAGACGAGCGAGCGGTCGATCTTGATGGCGTCGATGCAGAGCCGGTGCCAATAGGACAAGGATGAGAAGCTGACGCCAAACTCGTCGAGCGCCACGCTGACATTCAAGCTCTTGAGCCAGTCCAGGATCTCGATGGCCTGCTCCGGATTGGAGTTGATGAGCGTCTCGGCGATTTCCAGCCTCAATGCGCCTTTCGGCAGCGTTTCCCGGCCGATGATGAGCCGCAAGTTCTGCACGAGGTCGTTGTGGAAGAGCTGGTGGCTCGACATGTTGATGCTGACATAGATCGGATCCTCGCGCTGGAGGATGCGATGCCAGCGCGCGCCTTGCCGGATGCACCGCTCGAAGACATAGGCCCATAATTCGCCCGAGAGCCCGGCCGCTTCGGCCGCGGCTTCGAACTCGGGCAGGCTTAGGCGGCCAAGCGTCGGATGCTCCCAGAGCACGAACGCCTCCATACCGGCGAGGCGCTCGTCGGCGATTCGCATCACCGGCTGGTAGAGGACGCGGATCTGGCGGCGCTCGATTGCGTGTTTCAAGTCGGACTGGACGACGGAGCGCTCGTCGGCTGAGCCGCGCATTTCGGGCTTGAACAATTCGATCCGGTCGGCGCCGGCGCGCTTGGCGCGGTACATGGCGCTTTCGCCTTCGCGAAGCAGGTCTTCGCCGTGTTCCTGCGTGGCGTCATACATCGCGATGCCGATACTGCCCGTCAGGACCAGATCGCGTCCGCCAACCTTCATGGGCGTGCGCAAGGATCGGCGGACACGCTCCGCGAGCATTGCGATGTGGCGAGGTTCGGTGTCTTCCGAGATAAGGATCGCAAATTGCAAGGCGCTGACGCGCGCGAGCGTATCCTGCGGGGAAATGTGCCGGATGAGTCGCCGGGCGATCGTGAGGAGCACCCCGTCATTCGTCGCAAAGTCGGGCGAGCGGTTCTGATTTTTCAAGGCGTCCAGGTCGATGAAGAACACCGTGGGCTTGGTTTGCTCGTTCTTCGCCCGGGCGACCGCGGTTTCAAGCCTGTCGAGGAAAAGCTCCCTGTTCGGCAAGCCGGTCAGACCATCCCGGATGGCATTATGGAAAAGGCGCTCCTGCGCACGCTTCTGGGCGTTGACGTTTCGCAACAAGCCCACGCCGCGCAGCGTTCTCGTCGCGCGCTGTTGCGTCACCGCGGCCCGAAGCTCGTACCACAGATAACCGCCCTCGGCCCGCTTCACACGGAATTCCTGGTTGATGTCGCCGCCTTGGCGCTCGCGCAGGGTCCAGAGCGTCAGCCGCATGCGCTCTCTGTCAGACGCATGAAGATGCTGGAGCCAGCTATCGGCGGTGCATCGAAGCGTTCCGGGCGATAAGCCAAGCGCGTATTCCACTTCGGGCCCGGTGTTGATTTCGTTTCGGCGGGCATCCCATTCCCAAACGCTGGCGCCAGATGCTTCGAGAGCCATGACGCGCAGCTTGAACTGGCCAGCCTCTTCGACCGCGCCACCGCCTTCGCCACTCTGAAATGCGTATTGCGTCACGGTGACGCCGATCAGCATGAGAAAGACCACAAGGCCCGCGGACAGCGCGGATACAACAATATCGCCCGACACTTTGCCCGTTATGGTGACGGCTGCTGCGAACAGCCAGACCATGAACAGCATCCAGGACGGCACCAACGCGAGCGCGCGTTCCTGCCCGCGCAACGCCAGAAAACTGATCACTGCGCTCCCGACGATTGCAATCGGGACGAAGGAGAGCCTCGCGAAACCGGCCGTAAGCTGGGCGTCGATGAGGGCGAAGAAGATCAAGCCCAGTTGCGCGGCCATCCAAGCCAGAAAACCGAGCGAGATCCAGGAATGCCACAGCCTTAAGTTCAGAAAGGTATAGAGGAAGATGACAAGGCTCGCCGCCAGGAACGCCTCGGCGGCCGCTCTATATGTGCCATTATCCTCCGATGGCAGCTGAAAAAGATTATCCCAGAAGCCGAATTCGACGCATAAATACGAAAGCGCCGCCCAGGCGACGAGCGCAGTGGCCGGAAAGACAAGCTTGTGGTTGGCCGCGAAGATCGCCGTCAGAAAGATCGCGATAATCCCGGTAATGCCTAGCAAAATGCCTCGGAAGAGAGCCGACTCGCGCTGCCGCTTCCCGAAGTTTGCCGGCGAGGTCAGGTACAGCCTTGGCGCCGAAGCTGACGCGAGTTCCACGATGAAGGTGACGGTGGCGCCGGGTTCAATCGAAAGACGGTAGATGTCGAGATGCTCGTAGTCTTCGTTCCGCTCCGGGCGGAAGCCGAGCGACGGCGTAACATTCGAGATTCGCGGCGCGTCAAGGTCCGGCTTGGTGACGCGCGATCCAACAATGTCGTATCGCTGGGCTGTCAGAAAGCGAACGATGGGCTTGTCAGTCGGGTTGCTGAGCGCGAAAACCACCCAGCTCGGGTTCGTGCCCGGCGTTTTCGCTGAAACGGTCATGCGCCCGGCGATGCCGTCGGAATTGGCCGCGGTTTCGACGCTGAGCTTATCGCCGCGCCGCTCATAAAACTCGCCGAGAAGCGTAATGTCGATTTTTTCGTCGTCGGGACCGATAACAATAGGCTCCACAGCCCTCGAGGGCGTGACCATTGACGCCAGGGCGATGAAAAACGCGGCGATGAAAGCAACAGCAGCAGGCGGAATCCATATCCGCCGCCTAAGCGCTCCCTGTGCCGCCGATTGCACATTTGGGCCTTTCCCCCGCTTCCCCATCAGCGAACCTGCCTGGCGCTTCGGTCAACGCGCAGGATCGTCACTGAGCAGAGCAAAAAGCCAATGGTCTTGCCATATCCCATTAATTTTCAGATACCGCCGGGCTAAGCCCTCATATTGAAACCCAGTCCGGTTCAGAAGCGTCGCCGATGCTTTGTTCTCAGACAGGCATGCCGCCTCTAACCGATGAAGACGCAAAACATCGAAAACAAACCAAATAACCGCCCGCACTCCCTTGGTCATGTTGCCTTGCCGGGCATAAGGCTCGCCAATCCAATAGCCCAGGGAGCAGCTTTGACTCACCCCGCGCCGGATATTGCTCAAAGTTATTCCCCCGATTAAGGCGTTATCAGAGGTTCTGAACAGAAAAAAGGCATAACCGAGATCTTGGCGGGCATCGCGATAATAGTAGCGGATGCGGCGGCGATAGGTGTCGCGGGTCAGCTCATCCCTTGACCAGCGCGGCTCCCAGGGTTCCAGAAAGGCGCGGCTTTGCGAGCGAAGAGCGGCCCACGTCTTGTAATCCGACATTTGCGGTTCGCGAAGGTAGACCCCATCGCCCTCGACGTAAGGGCGGCTGTCGGAAAAGAACATGCGTGCGCCGAGCATGTTCGCCCGTCACGCGGCAAGGGCGCCTGACAGGAACGCTTCAGCGGCATCAGCCGCTGCATTTGACGAACCTCGCGCTCCGACGACCGCCGAAACCATGTCCGGCTTCGCACGAACTCCGAGCCCGATCGCTTGCACGTCCTCGCGGGTGATGCCATCGACCTTTTCGATCAGCTCCTCATTCGAGATCGGCCTGCCGAACACCGAGAGATCCCAGGCGAGCTGCCCGGCTCTCGACTCGCAGCTTTCGAGGCTCATGAAAAGGCCGGCCTTGATCTGAGCCTTGGCGCGCGCCAGCTCCCGTTCGGTGGGGCCGTGTTCCGCGAGGTCCGCGAATATGCCAAGCGAAAGGGTGCTGAGCTCCTGCAGTTGCTGGGAACTGGTCGCCGCGTGAAGCCCGATCACGCCACTGTCCGCATATCCCCAATCGAAGGCGTGGATGTCGTAGCAGAGCCCGCGCTTCTCACGCACCTCCTGGAAGAGCCGTGACGCCATGCCCCCGCCTGCGATGCCCGCGAAAATGCGGCCCGCAAAGGAAGCATCGTGGCCGTTCGGGTAGCCCTCGAATGCAAAAAGGACGTGGCATTGCTCGAAGCGCTTGTCCGAGACGGCGTTGCCGCCCTCGAACTTGGCCTTTTTTATCTGGCGTGGGGCTTCCGAGGGAAGGCCGGTGAAGATCCTTTCCGCAAGCGCGTGAAGCGCATCGTGGTCGACGGCTCCGGCCGCGCTCAAGATCATTCGCGAGGCCGAATAGTTCTCGTTGCGAAAGCGCCTGAGGTCTGTGGCGGAATGCCGGGAAATGGTGCGCTCCGTGCCGAGGATCGAGCGGCCGAGCGCCTGGCCGGGATAGGCTTCGGCAAGAGCGAGGTCGAAGACGATGTCGTCCGGGCTGTCCTGGGTCGCGGCGATCTCCTGAAGAATCACCTCGCGCTCCCGGTCCATCTCCTCGTCGCTGAAGGCAGGATTGAGCAGCAGATCGCCGATCAAATTCAGGCCCAGCTCCACGTCGTTTTTCAGAACGCGCGCGTAATAGTTGGTGGCCTCCGATGAGGTCACGGCGTTCAGCGCTCCGCCTGCGCCCTCGATTTCCTCCGCAATTTGCATCGGCGTGCGTGTAGGCGTGCCCTTGAAGGCCATATGCTCAAGAAAATGCGCAACGCCATTCTCATTGTCCGTTTCGGCGCGCGCTCCGGCGGCGACAAATACGCCAACGGTCGCGGTTTCAAGTCCCGCCATGCGATGCGTGACGATCCGCATCCCGTTGTTGAGTTGGCTTACTTGGACTGTCATGGTTGAACCTCGAATGTCATGAATGCCGCGCGCTGGCGTGAGTCTCGATAGTGTCGGCGACGGCCTTTGCAGAGTTCGGCAAGAGCTTGAACCGCTCCTGGCCGCAAAGGCGCAGCTGAAGGCGTTCCGGGATTTCGGCCGTTCGGCCCGTGGCGCGCTTGACGGCCTCGGGAAACTTGGCCGGATGCGCGGTGCTGAGCACCACCATCGGCCCGGGGCGGCGTTCCTGCTCCCTTTGGGCCGCCGCAAGCCCTACGGCCGTATGCGGATCGATGAGAATGCCCGTCTCTTCGAAAAGCCTCTTCATGGCGGATGCCGACTCATCGCGGGTGACGCGGTGGGCCGAAAAGCGCTCGCGCATCATTGCAAGGGCCGGAGCCGGAATCTCGAACGCGCCCTTGTCGCGTAAATTCGCCATCGCCTGCATCACGAAGCGAGAATCACGGCCGCTTTCCTCGAACAGAAGGCGTTCGAAATTGCTTGAAACCTGAATGTCCATGCTCGGGCTGTCGGTGGGCATCACCTCGCGCGGCTCGTACCGTCCAGATTCCAGCGCGCGAGCAAGGATATCATTCTCGTTCGTCGCAATCACAAGCTTTCCGAGGGGCAAGCCCATTTTTGCGGCTATGAAGCCCGCGAAGACGTCGCCGAAATTTCCGGTCGGGACCGTGAAACTCGGCCGCGCATCAAGCCCAAGCTTCGCGTGCGCCGTGTAGTAATAGACCGCCTGCGCGATGATTCGCGCCCAGTTGATGGAGTTGATCGCCGAAAGCGCGTGGCGCGCGCGAAAATCCGCGTCGCCGAACAGCGTCTTCACGATGGCCTGCGCATCGTCGAAGGTGCCTTCGATCGCGATGGCGTGAATGTTGTCTTCCTGCGCCGCCGTCATCTGCTTGCGCTGGACGTCGCTGATGCGCCCGTTCGGGAAGAGAATGAACAGCTCGATGTCCTGGCGCCCGCGAAAGGCTTCTACCGCCGCCGCGCCGGTGTCGCCGGAGGTTGCGCCGAGAATCGTGGTTCGCGCCCCCCGCCGCTTCAGCGCCCGCTCCATCAGCCGCGACAGGACCTGCATCGCGAAATCCTTGAACGCGAGTGTCGGCCCATGAAAAAGCTCGAGGAGAAAGAGGTCTGGCCCGATTTCGCGCAGGGGAGCCGTCTCGGGATGGCAGAAGCCCGCGTAAGCGTCCGAAGCGATGGCGAAAAGATCATCGTGGCCGGGATTGCCGCCGGTGTAAGGCGTCATGACGTGGGCTGCCGCTGCCGCGTAGTGTCCTGCCGGGGAGGCTGGGAGCGACGAAAGCTGTGGCCAGGACGCGGGCATGTAAAGACCGCCATCGGGCGCAAGTCCCGCGAGTAAGACTTCCTCGAAGTCTGCGGGAGCTGCGGCCCCTCGGGTCGAGACGTACATCATGGAATCATTTTTGGTTGAGGCTCGGCGGCGTCTCGCGTTTGCCTGCCATCTTCACGGAGCGCGCTGATAGGCGATTGCGAGACAGAAGCCACACGAGATCCTTGTTTTTGCTAGTGTCCCGTTTCCGAATTGCCGTGCGAGCCTGCCGCAAATTGGGCGGCAATTCGGAAAACGGGACACCAGAATGGCCATTCAATCGCACAATATGATGGAGTCAAGGCGGTGTCATCTTCGCCGCGCCTGGACACGGATGCTTTTTGCCGGGCGAACGCCTCGCCGTTTCAGTTTCTAGACAGCTTATCCGAGGCAGGTTCGCTCGAGCGCTCGCGACTATTGGGGCGCCAACTTGCCTCGGGCTGTACTAGCGATAAAGAA
>JBAVVQ010000615.1:0-4927 GCA_049697375.1 Rhodomicrobium sp. | reverse complement strand
GGTGATCATTCAGTATTACGAGAGGCGTCTCGATGGAGAGATCCCGCTTCGGCGAATTGCCGAAATACATAACGCAGGAGGGCAATCCCGGTAATACGCGCGGCGTTAAGCTGGCTGAGGTCCGGCTTCCGGCGGAAATTCTGCGGCGGGGCTTCTATTTCGTCGATACGCCGGGGCTTGGTTCGGCGATCTCGGAAAACACCCGAACGACGGAAGGCTTTCTGCCCGAGGGCGACGCGTTCCTGCTTGTCACAAGCTATGACAGCCCGCTCTCAAGCGAGGAGATTGAGCTGGTCAGGTCGTTTGCGGCCTCATCCCGGCCCCTCTTCATCGCGCTCAATAAGCACGATGCGGTATCCGGCGAGGAGCGCGAAAACGCTCTGGCCTTTGTCCGCAACCAATTGGAAGAGGCGGCAAACGGATCGATCCGTCGCATCTTTTCGGTTTCGGCTCGCGATGGGTTAGAGGCCAAGCGCCGTCAGGATCGATCGCTCCTCGATAACAGCGGAATACACATCCTCGAGGAGGAACTTGTCCGCTTTATCTTGACTGAGAAGAGCGCCAGATTCCTGGCAGGTATGTGTGAACGTGCGAGGGACTTGCTGCAACCATTATCAAGCCCGGAAGCAGCAGCGCTGCTCAATCAAGTCTACGCCCTGAGAAGCGAACTGGGGCACGCGAACCATGACGGGACCGCTAACCCCATGTCGCCGTCCGCTGCCTCCGCGAACCTTGCTTCCTGCGAGGTTTGCAGACGCATCTCGGACGCTTTGTTCAACTTTTTAAAGCACTACCAGCACGATCTGTGCGTCAGTCACGATGTACGGCAGGGTCTCGCGGAAAGGAACGGGCTTTGCAGTTTTCATACGCGCCAGTTGGAGACCGTATCCTCGCAACAAGGTCTTTGTGAAGGATACCCGCCGCTTTTCGAACGATGGTCTGCTGCGCTCAGGGAAGCCGCCCAGGGCACGGATCTCGCTGCGATGCAGTCGAACATCCGCCCGCTCCTCCCAAGCCGGGAGAGCTGCCTCGTGTGCAACTTGCGAGTAAAAGAGGAAGCCGAAGCCATTACTTCGCTGGCGGCTTCCTTGTCCCGCGATGCGTCACGCTCCGCCAGTGAACTTTCAGCGCTGTGCTTCCCTCATTTCGCGATGCTGGGAAACGCAATTTCCGACGTGGACCTCCTGCGCGGCCTAACCCTCCGCGAGGCCGATATACTCGAACGCGTGGCCGAAGACATGCGCCGCTACGCGCTCAAGCGCGATGCGCGCAGGCGGTATCTGACAAGCGCCGAAGAAGACGGCGCGGCCGATCGCGGGATCTTACTAGCGTCAGGACGCCGGCAGGTCGGATTTACCTAACGAGGCCGTCGAACGGCGACAGACTCACCATGAGGTCCAAGCCATTGAGATCGCTCCACCTTATCCTGATCTTGTCGAAGGATGAAGCCCAAATTCAGGCTTCTAAGCAGCCTGCCAGAAGGAGTTTGCGGTCTGCCCGCGGTTTGCGAGCCGCATTCGCGGCCGGCGTGTTTTAGACTTATCCAGATGATGGTGATTGGCATGGGATATGTCTGGTTACTTGCCGCAGTGTGGATGGCTTAAGCGTCCTCGCGGCCACGCTATCGATCCGGACGGGAATCTCTGTTGCGCTCCTCGAAATCTTCATCGGCGCGATTGCAGCGAACACCATCGGGCTGGCGGCCGCGCCATGGGTTGACTATTTGGCCGGACTCGGCGCCATAATCCTTGCATTTTTGTGCGGCGCTGAAGTGCAATTGGATGCCGTTCGAGATCGAGCATGGGCCAATATTTCTATCGGCGCTGGAGCTTTTCTTTCGCCGTTTCTTGCCGTCTTTCTCTTCTCGTATGCAGCTGCCGGCTGGACAGCTTCTCAATCTCTGCTCGCCGCGATAGCTCTTTCGACCACCTCAGTTGCGCTTGTCTATACGATCATCTCTGAAGCGGGCCAAAGCAAAACGGATATCGGGCAGATTGTTCTTGCCGCGCGTTTTATAAACGACATCGGCACCGTGTTTTCACTCGCGCTCATAACGGCTCAACTCAACTTCAGGCTTGCGTTTTTTGCTGCGGCAATGTTGGCCGCCGCTTGGTCAATTCTTAAGATCGCCCCCTTTATCATGAGAAACGAGCCAAAGGGCAGTGAAGCTGGCACACGTTTTCTTGTCTTCGTGCTGTTTTTGCTGGGTGGCTTGGGGAGCGTCTCTGGAACCGAAGCCGTCGTTCCTGCTTACCTCATCGGCGTTGTCCTCGCGCCTCTTCTTCAAAAAGAGGAGGCCATGGCAGGCCGCTTGAAGAGCGCCGCCTTCGCCTGGTTCACGCCGTTTTATTTTCTGCGGACCGGCTCCCTCCTGGATCTTACCCAGTGGCCTGCGATTGCCGTCATGACTGGATCGCTGCTTGCGATAAAGATAGCGAGCAAGTGCGCAGCAGTTGTCCCGTTGGCGCGCATGTTCAACATAGGGGCGCGGGACGCCTGGTCGATCGCCATGTTGATGTCAACTGGGCTTACCTTTGGAACCGTCGCGGCTTTCCTTGGCCTTGCCCGCAATATTATAGATGCGCAACAATATGCGATCCTCGTAACAGCAGTTATCGCGAGTGGCACGATACCCGCACTGGTGGCGCAACGGTTGTTGAAGCCTGAACAAGACTATTCCTGCGCTGATCGAGCGTCTGGCCCTTAAGCCTTTTCCACGAGCGGCAGCCGTTCGTCCCGAAGCTCAGCCACGATCTCTTGCAGCGATGCAACCGAATGCGCGGCTTGCTTCACGTAGCTGCTCATTTCTTCCGATTGGGCGGCATGGCGCTGAAGCGCCAATTGCAGGGCGGCCCGCGTCATCTGCAGCGCATTCTGAATCTGCGCCGACAAGGCTCCTTCGAATTGCAGGAAAGCATCTTCGATATTCCGCCGCACGGCCCATTGAAGGTTTCCAATATTGCGCAAGATTGCCTTTTCCGTATCCGATCTTAGATTGCGGTAGAGCCGCTCTTCGCGCAGGCTCTTGGGCAAGAGGCTTGCCAAAGCGCTTGTCGAAAGCCCGATGATCGAAACGTTGGAGACTTCGGCGCCAACCCAATAGGGCGTGCGCTTAAGCACGAACGCCTCCTCTGAGCTTGGCAGGGTGACTGGAATTTCCATAAGATCCGCCGCGGCTTGGCGCACCAGCCTCAAGAGCGCATCGGCGCGTTCACGGTGAACCGCGAGGCGATCCGCAAGTTTAGCCTTGAACAGATCGACCGCTTCGGGAAAGGCGCCCTCGAAACGCTGCGTCAGTACCGCCCCGAGCCGGTCACGAGCTTCTTTTTCGCCCATGCGCTGGGCTGCGAAGGCTTTGATGAAGGAGCGGATCTCGCTTTGCGCTTTTTTCCAAAAGGATTCGATGTCCGCATCGAGTTCGCTTAGCAGGCGCCTGCGGTCGACCGCGATAAAGTCCGACAAGACCTGCCGCTCATTTTCAAACCGGCGCGCGCTCTCTTCAAAGATGTGCGCCTTCTGCTTTAGCTGCTTCTGAGGCATGAGCAGCGCCTTGTGCTCGAGTTCGCTTTCGAACAGGAGATCGCCTGCGAGCGACGCCGCGCGTTGCCTTGCCACGGAAAGCATAATCTCACGCTTTTCACGCGCGAGTTCGTCCGCCAGAACCCCTTGCAAATGCTGGATGCCACTTTCGGCAATCGCTTCGGGGCTCGCGTCTTGTTTGGCCTTGAGCCCACCCTTGCCGGAGACGCAGAAGATCCGCACGGATTTGGCGAGGCCCGGCTGGCGCTTCAGGACGCCGGCAAGAAAGCTTTCCGCCTTGGGCTTGCTCATGCGCATCCAGTAGATCCTTTTTGTTCAGGATAAAGAACAGTTTCGGGATCAGTTTTTGCACCTGGCGGAGATAGTTCACTTCGGCTTCCGTTATCGGAGGATCAGCCGACAGGACAAACAGCGCTGCGTCGCACTCGCCCAGCACGGCTTCCGCCGTTTGCGTGTTGTGCAGAAACGTTGAGCCGACCCCCGGCGTATCGACGGCAAGAATGCCACGGCTTAAGAAGTCCGACGGATACTCTAACTCGACCTTTTCGACCTGAAGCCGGTTGTGCGGATTTCGCGTCTCGGAAATGTGCTGATCGAGAGCATGCTTGATACCGGACTCGCCTGAAACCACGAGCGGCGCTTTGCCGTCCAAAAAGCCTATCCGCGCCTTGGCTTCGGCGCCAGCCCTGATGAATGTCGGGATCGCCGTAACCGGAATGACCCCGGCAGGCAGGAGCGGGGCGCCCAAAAGCGCGTTCAGCAAAGTGCTCTTGCCGCGTTTGAACTGGCCAAGCACCGCAACCCTCAGCAACCCTTCGTCGATCCGCGCCTGGAGGGCGTCAAGTTTGCCAAGAATTTCCCGCTGCGAAACGCTCGGGTTTGGCGTGGACGCCGCAGCCCGGACAAGGAGAGCCTTGAGGGATGCAGTTCCGGCTCCGCCGATGTTCGGAACCGGCAGCGCGTTCATTGCGGCGCTCCGTTCCGGGGGGCCGAAAACGCCGGAACAGCCGGGCGCAACTTTCTTTTTCTGGGGGCTCGCTTGGGGCCTCTCATGACAATTCCTCCAGCCGTCCAAAGACGGATAAGGAGTCATCAGCCCCGCGGGCGGTTAAAGGCGAACTCCATCGCCTCCTGCGATCTAACAATAAGACTGAGTTTTCCGCGCCCGTTTGTCAATGCCCGGCGACAATTTGACAGGTGAAGGAAGCTTACTTGTTCTGCCGGAAAATAAGCCCTACATTCCTTGGAAAGGGGATCGAGTCCCCGCTTCAATCGCCCTTACGGCTAATGACTCCTATCGCGCGTCAACCGTGGTAGGGGCTCCATGTTCTTCCGAAGCATCCTGTTTGCGAATGGCCGAGATCTTGCGGCGGAGTCGGCGCGCGAG
>JBAVVQ010000614.1:0-6161 GCA_049697375.1 Rhodomicrobium sp. | reverse complement strand
GGTTCAAGCGCCCGGTTCGCCACACCGGCGCGAAAGCCATGCCTGTCAAAGCAAGGGGTGCGGCTCTCGACGCCTCCCATGGAACAAAAACTCCGGGATCACAACGCTGGTGAGAAATGCGGGCTAGGGGATTTGATCCCGCATGCCGCAAGCAAAATGCAGCCAAAGTTCGGCTCCTGGGGATGGCCTTCCTGCCTCAGGGTTTGCAATTACCCGATCAAGCCGGCATGGCATACTCGTAGATATCTTCTTCCGGCGCACTGTGCAGCCGAATGATCGCCTCGATGGACTCGATGACGCGCTGGGCGTCGCGGATCAGATAGCGATCGGCATCTTCGGCGCGAAGCCCAAAGGAAAGGCGCTGAAGAAGCCTTGCCAAATGCTGGATTTCCCGGTGGGCGCCGCTCATGGCGGCAAGCCCCGAGGGATCGGGAAGCTGAGCCGAAAGCCTCGGATAGATCGCAGCCTCGTCTTCGCGTTCGTGTTCGACGACGCCTTTCTGCACGATGCCGTTGGCTTCCGTGACGAGGGAGACAGCGCGCTCTCTGTCCGCGTCGTCCAAGGCGTCTGCAATTTCGCGCAGGCGATTGAGCCCTTCTCCAGCGTGTGATGGTCCTCCCGCAAGGCCTCGGAGGATATAGCCAGACCTCGCGGCGCTGAGCGCTTGCCTGAGAAAAGAGCTCTCAGCGCGTTCAGGATGACCAGCACGTCGATGCCTTCCTGCGTGACCGCAGCCGCCACCGGAGTCAGCTGCCCGAGCGCCGCCGCGCCCATCGCGATGCCCGAAAGCGCCATGCCCGCGACAGCCAGATTGGCGTTGAGAATGAGCGCAGCGGTCATGGAAATGAGCGCCACCGCATCCCTCGGCAGCGCGGTCGAGGCGGTCCACCAAAATGGATGCCCGCCCGCGGCCAAAAGAGTGGCCCTGAGGCCTTTATCCCCGGCTTTGGGGGCGCAGAAGCATCCGGCAATGTCGTCGAGCTTAGCAGGCCCGCCTAATGGCCGTTCGCAAGTATCGGGCCGATGCCCTTGCCGCCGAAGTGAATCAGCGGGCCAAGAAAAAGCCGAGGCCGAATCCCGGCGAAAATCGCAGATCAGGCAATCAGCTGCTGCTCGTATTCCTCGCGAAATTTATCAAGAGAGCTGTTAACTACGGTGACGGCGCCATCGATCAAGCCGCAACGCCCGCTGCCCGGGAGCACGCTGCAGAGGTTGATCAAGGCGTTCATGTCGCTTCGCGTGCCTTGGCCGGTGTCAATTTTGCGCAGGAGCCGGGCCATCTGGTGCGTTCCGATCTTGCACGCCGGGCATTGCCCACATGACGAGTGGGCGAAGAAGTCAACGTAGTCGGTGACCCGCTTGACGATACCTGTACCCTCCGAAATAACAATCATCGCTCCGGTGCCCAGACTTGAGCGGCGTTTGCGGACGGAGTCGAAGTCAAGGGCAACGTCGATGTCCTCTTTCTTCAGGATCGTGTTTGACGGACCGCCGGTGAATACAGCTTTGAACCGTTTGCCCGCGAGCATGCCCTGGCCGTACACATCGATCAGGTTACGCAGCGACGTCCCCATCGGAAGCTCGTAGACGCCCGGCGCGACGACGTCACCGCTGAGCGTGTAGATCTTGGTGCCGGCGGCGTCGCCGATCCCGAGCGCCCGGTACCAGTCGGCGCCATGGTGAATGATGTGCGGTACGTTTGCGAGCGTTTCTGTGTTGTTGACCAATGTCGGACAGCCGTAGACGCCACTCTGCGCCGGATAGGGGGGCCTTCGCCGCGGGAACGGAAAACCGCCTTCGACCGACGCAATCGCCGCCGACTCCTCGCCGCCGATGTACAAGCCTGAACTTTCAACCACTGATAGAGTCATCGGCCGCCCGATGGCGTTTTTGAGCCGGGCGAACAGCGAGTGCGCCCGCCACTGCGCCATCGCTTTGCTGATGTTCTGCACGGAGGCCGTCTGTGCCGGATTGATGTAAATCACGACGTTGTTGACGCCGGTGGCAAGGGCGGCAATCAGCGCCCCCTCGATCACCTGATGCGGCGATTTCTCCAGCAGTAGCCGGTCTTTGAAGGTTCCCGGCTCGTCTTCGTTGCCATTGCAGATGAGATACTTGTGGCTCTGGCTGGTCTCAGCGGCGACGAAGCTCCACTTGCGGTGAGTCGGGAAACCGGCGCCGCCCATGCCCCGTAATCCCGCCGCTTCGATCGTTGCGATCAGCCGATCGGGGGTTGCAAGCGCGGCCGCGAGACCCGCACCCCCGGGGCCCGCAAGCCATCGGTCCAAATCCGGTCCGACCAGACAACGCTCATTCAGAACGACGTGATTGAGAGTGTTCATGTGACCGCGCTTTCGCCTGCCGGAACCTCCGCCGGCCGTGCTCGCGGAGTGTACATGTGGGTCTTGTCGAAGTTGGCATAGTCGGGGAACAGGGGTGGCCCGACACGATCCAAGGGTAGCCCGGCTTTCGTCAATTCCCGCTGACGCTGGGTCACATGCTCGATCAGGATCTTACGCGGATTGGCCGCGGCCGACCGCTCCGCTGCCCTGACCCCGGCCCGACGGCCGAAGCTCAGGATTTCAAGCAGGGCGTTGCCCGCGAGGCGGTTGTGACCGTGCACGCCACCGGCGACTTCGCCGACGCAGAACAGGTTGGGAACCGAGGATGCGCCATTTGCGTCGATGACAACGCCGCCGTTCTGGAAATGAAGCGTCGGATAGACGAGGAAGGGCAACCGCGCCGGGTCGTGCCCGCACTTCTTCGCCAGCTTGATGACGCTCACAAACTGCTTGGCAATGATGCCCGGCTCACGGAGTTCCAGGGCTGGCGTGTCGAGAAAAACGCCCCGATGACCGGCCCCGCTGACGACGCCCCGTCCCTCCTCGCATTCGCGAATAATCGCTGCGGCGACCTGATCGCGCGGCTTCAGTTCATCGACGAAGCGCTCCCCAAGGCCGTTGACCAAGGTTGCCCCTGCCGACCGTGTCGCCTCTGAAACGAGGCTACCAGCCAGCCGCGGCGGATCCGCGAGGCCCGTCGGATGGTACTGGAAGGAGTCCAGGTCCCGCACGCGCGCCCCGAGCCGGTAGGCGAGCACGAGACCGTCGCCTGTCGCGCCGAAATGGTTAGACGTCGGAAAACCATTCAGATGCAATCGGCCACTGCCACCGGTGGCCAGGATCACCGCCTTGGCACGAACGAGGCAATAGCGGCAAATATCGAGCGAGAAGACGACGGCGCCGGCGCAATGGCCGTGCTCATCGCACAGGAGCTCGACGACTGGGCTGCGATTCCACACGGTGACGCTGCTGTTGAGCACGGCTTCGCGCAGAACCCGCATCATCTCAAGACCGGTGCAATCACGGTGGCACAGGATTCGGTCGGCCGTCGCCCCGCCCGGGCGGCGGGCTCGGAGGTCGCCTCCGTCGTGGTCGAACTGCATGCCAAGTCGGATGAGCCAGCGGATCACATCCGGCGCATCCATCACCATCTGCGCCACCAACTGCTTGTCGCCCTTGAAATGGCCGCCGCGCAGGGTGTCCTCGAAGTGACGTTGCGGCGAGTCCTCAGGGCGCACAGCGGCTTGAATGCCCGCTTCGGCCATCACGGTATTGCTGTCGCCCAAGCGGAGCTTCGTTGCGACGAGCACCTTTGCACCGGCCTTCGTGGCGGTGAGGGCCGCAGCACAGCCGGCGCCCCCGCCGCCGATCACGAGAACATCGGTGTCGGTTACCGTTGCGCCAGCGAGAGCGGCTTCGTTAATGCGCGCATTCGTGTGCAGCCAATCGGCCACGAGCCGGTGACACGGATCGCCAGCGTTCGGCCCAACCTTAATGGTCGTGCGGGTTTCTGCCCGATAGTCTGGGTGATAGCGGGCGAGCAGGTCTTCGCGAGGCAGCGGATTGTCGCGCGCGACCGCCGGTGAGGACATTCGCCAAGCGGCGAGTGCCTGTTCATAAGAAATGCCGGTCATCCGCGTCGTATTCCTCCGTTCAACGCGCATATATTCAATGCCCTAATTATCGCCCCTCGCTGCGGGGACCTCGATGGCGTCGACGTCCACGGTGAGCGCGCCGCGACGGATCTGATCGAGACGGAGCAACAGATTGGGCGAATGTAGCCCGTGGGATGCGACGATGCGTCGGCCGAGCATCCCCAAATGGTTGGGACCGATATGCTCGGGGCACGCCCGTGTGCACAGATTGCACATCACGCAGTCGGCGAAGATGTCACTCGCTTCCTGAACGCTGCCCACGATAAGCAGGTTAACACCCCGCTGGACCTCCAGACCGCGCGGACAGGTCGCATCACAGCCGCCACAGTGCCTGCAGTGGGCAGCCTCCGGAAACGTATCGTTGACCTGTTCGAGGACATCCCATGCGTTGTAAAAATCCTCGATTTGGTACGCGTGGTGCCTGTGGTGGGCGAGAAAGCCTACGAACGTCACCTGCATAGCGGGCTCGACGATCGTTTCGCAGGCGAGTTCCATTGTTACGTCGCTAGAGCCGGCACGACGTACCATAATACGGCAGGAGCCAAAGACACCTTGCAGGCAGCCGACGCCGGCCACTAAGGTCTCGCCCGCCTGCCAAACGGCCTCGATGATGGAAACATCGAGCGATGTGACGATATCCCGGCCATCGACGTTGATGCGTATCGGTGACGTGTCTGTCATTGTTCGCGTCCATGGAACCGAACAGTAGTCATGATTTTGCAATATTCGAATTACTAGTCTGCTGTGCTTTTTGGGCCTGCCTTCTTCAGTCGAGTGGATTGCCCTTCTCGGCCTGAGGAAAGCACTATGCCTTGTAGGCTCGCCATAATAAGTGGTGCCCGCGTGCGGATATCCCAGAGGGTCGCTGGCCGATTCGGCGACGGGCGGAAGATAACCCCCGGCGCGTGGCAGCGCATCTACCATGAGATGTGGCTGAAAGCGCCAATCGAGGAACGAGATGAACGCCATGTACGCGGTCTACGCCTTCTGCCGCGAGGCCGACGACATCGTCGACGAAGGCGGCACCGACGCGCAGAAGTCGGCCGAGCTGCACTAGCTCCGGCTCGCGCTCGAAGGTCGCCCGCAACCGCGCGTACTACGAGAAGGCGCGGACGTCGCTCGGCCTCGAGGAGCAGCGGAAGCTCCTGCCGCTCGAGGCGATCGTGCGGATCTCTACTCGCGCCTCCTCCACGCGATCTACGACGTCCTCGGCAAGCGCGTCGCCGTCCTCGGATGGCGAAAGGCGACGCTCGGGATCGGCACGTGGGTCCGCGCGCGCTTGAAGCTGCCGCTCGGGCGCTGAGCTAGAGCCCGACCGACTTCAGCGCATCGAGGACGCTCTGGCGCACGATCTCGTCCGAGAACTTCGGCAGGTTGCCGTTCACCGACGCAACCTTCACGCCCTGCGTGGCGAGCCAGTCGACGGCCGGCTTCGCCTTCTCCCGGTACTCCCGGAGGCGGCTGCGGATCTTCTCCTCGCTGTCGTCGCTGCGCAGGATCACCTCGGCGCCGCAGGCCGTGCAGAACTTGCCGTCGCGCGGCGGCTTGAACTCGACGTGGAAGACCTTCCCGCACTCCTTCTTCGGGCAGATTCGGCGGCCGAGCGTGCGGCGGAGGATGTCCGCGTCGTCGCCGTCGACGACGAGCACGAGGTCGAGGCGCTTGCCGGCCTTCTTGAGAAGGTCCATGAGGAACTTCGACTGGTCGGTCGTCCGCGGGTAACCGTCGAGGATCGCGCCGGAGTGGCCGAGCTTCGCGAACGCCGCGGCGAAGAGGTCGTTGGTGATGCGGTCGGGGACGAACAGCCCGCGATTCACGAACCGCGCGGCTTTCAGGCCAAACACGGCGTCGTCGATCGGCACGCCCGCCTTCGACGAGTCGGCCTTGATCGCGACGCGGATCTTCCCGTCGTCGACGAACCAGTCGGCCTTCGCGTCCCAGAATTGCTCCGGGTCCGGCTGCCGCTCGAGCTTCTTCAGCGCGCCGAGGTACTCGCGGAAGATGTTTCCCGTCCCGAGCTGCGTGAGTCCGAACTCCTTCACCAGCACGTCGACGCGGGGCTGCTTGCCGGCGCCGCTCTTGCCCGCGGTGACCACGTTCTCGAGCTCGCCCATGGGTCGCTCCCACTTTCTCGGGGAAGGAAGCTACCACGAACCGCTCAACG
>JBAVVQ010000613.1:0-1911 GCA_049697375.1 Rhodomicrobium sp. | reverse complement strand
CATCTCAACGCCAAGCGTATCATTCTCCGGCAGGTGGGCGCGTATAAGCTGCCGCACGCTCTTCGCATGACGGTCGGCCTCGCCCATGAGAACCGCGCCGTCCTCGACGCGCTCCGCGAGTTTGCCGCCCGCTAGCGGCGCGCGCTACCCACGGACTATCATGAAAATATCGCTCCGTGGGCAGCCAATTGCGGCAGCCTTCGCACTCGCGATGAGTTGCGCCGCCTATCTTTGATGCACTGCAAATGGACTAGCAAATTTCGCTGAGGCATGTCACCTTCATGGCGATAAACGCGCCTTTTTTTCGCGTCACACCGCGCTCCCAGGAGAAGAGCATGAGTTCGACCGCAAAACCCTCCCGCCCAACAAGATTGGCCAAGGAACACGGCACTGCAACGCTCGCGGTGCACGACCAGACAATTGAGTTTCCGGTTTACTCAGGCACCGTCGGGCCGGATGTCGTCGATATCTCCACCCTTTTCAGCAAGGCCGGAGTCTTCACCTACGACCCGGGCTTCACGTCTTCGGCGGCGTGCAAATCCGACATTACCTTTATCGACGGCGACAAGGGCATCCTTCTCCATCGCGGCTATCCTATCGACCAACTCGCCGAGCACGGCAGCTTCCTGGAAACCTGCCACCTCCTTCTCTACGGCCAACTGCCGAACAAGGAGCAGTATGCGCAATTCGTGAACCGCGTCACCCACCACACTATGATCCATGAGCAGATGAACCGGTTCTTCTCCGGCTTCCGCCGTGACGCACACCCGATGGCCGTGATGGTAGGGACGGTCGGCGCGCTTGCAGCCTTCTATCACGACTCCATCGACATCGACGATCCATCCCAGCGCGACATCGCATCGATCCGCATGATCGCAAAAATGCCGACGATTGCGGCGACGGCATTCAAATATTCGATCGGCCAGCCCTTCATGTATCCGCGCAACGAGCTCGATTACTCGTCGAATTTCCTTCAGATGATGTTCGGCGTGCCCTGCGAGCCTTACAAGGTCAATCCGATTCTTGCTCGCGCGCTGGACCGTATCCTTATCCTGCATGCCGATCACGAACAGAACGCCTCGACCTCGACGGTGCGCCTTGCCGGTTCGTCGCGCGCGAACCCCTTTGCCTGCATTGCGGCGGGCATCGCCTGCCTGTGGGGTCCGGCGCATGGCGGGGCCAATGAGGCCGCGCTGAAGATGCTCATGGAAATCGGCACGGTTGACCGCATCCCCGAGTTCGTCAAGCGAGCCAGAGATCCGAAGGACACCTTCCGCCTCAGCGGCTTCGGGCACCGCGTCTACAAGAACTACGATCCCCGCGCGCGCGTGATGCAGAAGACCTGCAAGGAAGTGCTCGATATCGTCGGCACGAAAAATGATCCGCTTCTCCAGGTCGCCCAGGAGTTGGAGCGCATTGCGCTCGAAGACGACTATTTCGTCGAGAAAAAGCTCTACCCGAACATCGACTTCTATTCCGGCATCACGCTGAAGGCGCTCGGCTTCCCGACGTCGATGTTCACCGTGCTCTTCGCTGTGGCGCGCACGGTCGGCTGGATCGCGCAATGGAAGGAAATGATCTCCGATCCGGAGCAGAAAATCGGCCGCCCGCGCCAGCTTTATATCGGCGAGGGGCCTCGCGACTACATTCCGCTGGAAGAGCGCGCCTAGCGCTTTGTGCGATTAACCGAACGCGCGCTCACAATTGTCGCCCCGGAATGCGCCTCGCGCATAGCCGGGGTCAATCGAAGCGCCTTTCCCGGATGACAAGGTCTTGCCTCTGGACTAGCCCGCATTTCTCACCAGCGTTGTGATCCCGGAGTTTTTGTTCCATGGGAGGCGTCGAGAGCCGCACCCCTTGCTTTGACAGGCATGGCTTTCGCGCCGGTGTGGCGAACCGGGCGCTTGAACC
>JBAVVQ010000612.1:0-4426 GCA_049697375.1 Rhodomicrobium sp. | reverse complement strand
TCTAAGGAGATCTTCACTCTTGGCGACAAGGCGACGCGAGGCGTCGACCACGGCCTCGCTGCGGGCCGCTACACGTCGTTCTCCAGCACACTCTCGCGTTTACCGGAGGTGGAGACCATTTTCGGCGCGCGGGGAAGCGCCGATGGGACACAGCGAATTGACTGGCTTCTTTCGCCGGAAAGCGGCGAGACGTTTACCCGCATCTCCGCGCATGAAATCCTGTCGCGAACCGGCGCTCTCGCTTCACTTAAAGGCAAAATCGTCCTGATCGGGCCGGATTTCGCCGGACTCGATCAACACAGCGTTCCTTTTTCCCTTGGAAGCCAGCAGGATCTCTATCCCGGCATTTTTGTGCATGCCCAGGCTCTTGCTCAAATTCTCGACAACCGCTTTTTCTTTAATTGGGACTCGGAGGAGCAGTTTCTCCTGCTTTTTGTGATCGGGCTTCTGGGAGCTGCAGCAGGCTGGGCCTGTCACAACACGCGAGCTGATCTTGTCATTGGAGTTGGCGGCTCTCTTTTGATTGTTGCCTTAAGCATACCCTTTTTTATTGCACATGTTCCTCTCCCGACGGCGTTGGCGATCCTGTCCTGGGCTCTATCCATCTCGATCGCGCAGCGCATCCGTTCATGGCGAGAGTCCTCGCATTCTCAGGTTCAGACCCTTTCAGGGAGCAGGGTGGCATGAAATTTTCAGCCTTAGTTCTTCTCGCTCTGTCAGCTTTCTTCGGTGTTTGCCAAGCGCAGCAGGCTTCTCAGCCGCCGATTGGAAAGGCGCCCCCAACTACCGCCGCCCCGGCCCCTACGTCTCCCCCGCCCGCGCATCATTCAAGGTCATTGCAGAGGGCTCCTGCCTTCGAAGCCCCTGCTCCGGCGGGAGCTTCGAAACCTGATTCCGGCAATCCTGATGTCGTCATTGGCGGCCTTCCAGGCGCAAAATCCACGACCGCCGCCGAACGGCAACCTTAGGTCAGTCAAGGTTTAGCTTTCGGTACTGCGCAATTTTTGCGTTATAGGCGCCGCGTGCGCCTTTAAGCCGCGCCGCGACTCATTCAGAAAAAATTGGACCGGATGGCCACTTCTTTTGCAGGTTCGCATAGTTAACCGTTGCCGCGCCCCATCCCTTGATGACATAAAGAGCGTCGGCGATAAGGCGACGAAGGATAAAAATGCCGAAGCTTAATATCAACGGCAAGGTCATCGAGGTCGAGGACGGGATTACGCTGCTGCAGGCGTGCGAAGAGGCAGGCGCAGAAATTCCGCGCTTCTGCTATCACGAGCGCCTGTCCATCGCCGGGAACTGCCGCATGTGCCTCGTTCAGATCAGCGGCATACCAAAGCCGATGGCCTCCTGCGCTATGAGCGTCAGCGATTTGAGGCCGAACCGGGATGGCAGTCCTCCCGTCATCAGTACGGACACGCCCCAGGTCAAAAAGGCGCGCGAAGGGGTGATGGAGTTTCTGCTCATCAACCACCCCCTCGATTGCCCGATCTGTGACCAGGGCGGCGAGTGCGATCTGCAGGATCAATCCATGTATTACGGCTTCGACGGGAGCCGTTACAAAGAGAACAAGCGTGCTGTCGAAGAGAAGTATCTGGGGCCGCTCATCAAGACCTTCATGACGCGTTGCATCCAATGCACGCGCTGTGTCCGCTTCATGACCGAGGTGGCCGGCGTAGGCGAGCTTGGCGCGATCGGCCGCGGGGAGGACATGGAGATCAGCACCTATCTGGAGCAGGGGCTGCACTCGGAAATGTCGGGCAATATCGTCGATCTCTGCCCGGTCGGGGCGCTGACGTCGAAGCCCTATTCTTTCATTGCGCGCCCCTGGGAGCTGCGCAAGACCGAGTCCATCGATGTCATGGACGGCCTCGGCTCAAACATCCGCGTCGATAGCCGTGGCCGGGAGGTTTTGCGAATTCTGCCGCGCAACCATGATGGCGTGAACGAGGAGTGGATCTCGGACAAGACGCGCGCCGCGGTTGACGGATTGAAGAAAAAGCGTCTCGACCGTCCCTATATACGGCGCGGCTGCAAGCTGGAAGAGGTCTCCTGGTACGAGGCGTTTAACGAGATTGCGGCGCGGGTCAAAAAGGGCGGCGGACGGAAAATCGGCGCGATCGCCGGAGATCTCTGCGCCGTCGAAGAAATGTTCGCGCTCAAGACGCTTCTCGATGAGCTGGGCTCCCCGCATCGCGACTGTCGCCAGCTCGGGGCAAAGCTTCATCCGAAAAACGGCCGCGGCAGCTATATCTTCAATTCGACCATCGCCGGCGCTGATCATGCCGATGCGGTGCTCCTGATTGGCGTCAATCCCCGAAAAGAGGCGGCGGTTCTTAATACGCGGCTCAGAAAGGCGTATCTGCACAATCGCGCCAAGTTTGCGCTCGTCGGGCCTGAGGCCGACCTGACCTATCCTTATGAGTGGCTTGGAAATTCTCTGAAGGCAATCGACGACGTTGCGCGCGACGAAAGCTCCTTCCTGAAAGTCTTGAGCGCAGCATCGCACCCGCTGATTATTGTGGGGCAGGCGGCGCTCAATCACGCGGAGGGCGAGGCAGTCCTTTTCAAGGCCTCTGAAATCGCGGCCAAGGCCATGAAGGGAAAAGAGAATTCCGGGTGGAATCCGCTCAACATCCTCCATACGAGCGCGGCGCTGGCCGGTGGCCTCGATATCGAGTTTGTTCCTGGCGAAGGCGGACTGGACACCGCCGGAATGCTCGATGGAGCGGTAAACGGCGATATCAAAGTGTTGTACCTCCTTGGCGCCGACGAGTTCGATGTGAGCCGCACGGGCGATGCCTTCGTGATTTATCAGGGGTCGCATGGCGACAGCGGGGCGCGCCTCGCCGATGTTGTTCTGCCGGGAGCCACCTACGCCGAGAAGAACGGGACTTACGTCAATACCGAGGGCCGTGTTCAGCTTGGCGAGCGGGCGATTTTTCCGCCGGGCGACGCGCGCGAGGATTGGACGATCATCCGCGCTCTTTCGGAGCATCTTGGCGCGCGGCTGCCCTTCGACAGCTTGCGAGATCTACGAACCGCAATGTATAAGGCTTATCCGCATTTAGCTGCTGTGGACGCGCTTGAGCCGGCGAAATTTACGGCGAGCCTGCCGGACGGGCTGCAGCCGCTCCCCGACGAGCCGTTGAAGGAGCTTGTAGAGGATTACTATCAGACCAATCCGATTGCGCGGGCGTCGTCCGTCTTGGCCGAGCTTTCGGCGATAAGTCAGGCAACAGAACACGGGGCGACAGGCGCTCATGGATAGCTTGAGCATATTCTGGGGCAAGTACGGCTTCCCGACGGCGCTCATCCTGGGGCAGAGCCTGCTTACGCTCGTCGCGCTGCTGATGTTCATTGCCTACATACTTCTCGCCGACCGTAAGATCTGGGCGGCGGTTCAATTGCGGCGCGGCCCGAACGTGGTTGGCGCGTTTGGGCTCCTCCAATCCTTCGCGGACTTTATCAAGTTCGTGCTCAAGGAACCCATCATTCCTGCAGGCTCCGACAAACCCGTCTTTTTGCTTGCGCCGATGGTGTCGGCGGTGCTCGCGCTTTCGGCCTGGGCGGTGATCCCGGTGGCGGATGGATGGGTCGTCTCCGACCTGAACGTGGGCGTACTCTATATTTTCGCCATTTCGTCGCTTGGTGTTTACGGCATCATCATGGGCGGCTGGGCTTCGAACTCAAAATATCCGTTTCTCGGAGCGCTGCGCTCGGCGGCGCAAATGGTGTCCTACGAGGTCTCCATCGGCTTTGTGATTATCACGGTGCTTCTGTGCGCGGGGTCGCTGAACCTAACGGACATTGTGAAGGCGCAGCACGGGCCGTATGGGCTTTTCAACTGGTACTGGTTGCCGCTGTTCCCGATGTTCGTCATATTCTTCATATCGGCGCTTGCGGAAACCAACCGGCCCCCGTTCGACCTGCCTGAAGCAGAGTCGGAGCTGGTCGCAGGCTTCATGGTGGAGTATTCGTCGACGCCTTATCTGCTCTTTATGCTTGGCGAGTACGTGGCGATCACCGTGATGTGCGCGCTCACAACCATCCTCTTCCTCGGCGGATGGCTGCCGCCGGTCGATGTCGCGCCCTTCACCTGGGTGCCCGGCATTATCTGGTTCATCTTGAAATTCTGCTTCGTCTTTTTCCTGTTTGCGATGGTGAAAGCGATCGTGCCGCGCTACCGCTACGATCAGCTGATGCGGCTGGGCTGGAAGGTTTTCCTGCCTACGTCGCTCGCGATGGTGGTGATTGTCGCTGCAGTTCTACAATTCGGAGGCTTGGCGCGTTAGCGTTGAAGCCTTTTCGTCAAGGAGTGCATGATGGGTGGCGTCAGCCAATCTCTTCAATCGGCGGTTTTGAAGGAGTTCGTCGCCGCGTTCTGGCTTGGTATGAAATATTTTTTCAAGCCGAAGGCGACGAT
>JBAVVQ010000611.1:0-2076 GCA_049697375.1 Rhodomicrobium sp. | reverse complement strand
CAGTCCGTCTTTTGAAGTCGGATCACGATCCTGGGTGTGATACTGGATGGCCGGGTCAAGCCCGGCCATGACAAAGCGGCGATTATTCCGCGACCGCGGCCGCCGCTTCATCCTCAACATAGCGCGGGAACACCGGTTGTGGAGTCGCGATCTTTGTCCCCGGCTTCAGGTCTCCCTCAGGCGATAGCGCGGCGAATGTCCTGTCTTCCGGGCCCACGCCGAGCTGGTCGAGAAATTTCGCCGCCGCCGCCGGAACATAAGGCTGGCTCAGGATCGCAATGCGCCGCACGACCTCCACCGTGACCCAAAGGACCGCGCCCATGCGCGCCGAGTCCGTCTTCTTCAGCGCCCAGGGCTCCTGCGCCGCGAAATAGCGGTTCGCGTCCGCAACCACCTGCCAGATGGCCTCGATCGCCTTGTGGATCGCCTGCCGGTCGATGGCCTCCCTGCACGCCGGAAGAAGGGCGGAGGAGGCTTCGAGGATCGGCTTGTCCGCCTCGCTCAGCGCGGACGGCTCGGGAATAAGCCCGCCGCAGTTTTTCGCAATCATCGAAAGCGAGCGCTGGGCAAGATTACCGAGGTCGTTTGCCAGATCGGCGTTGATGCGGTTAACGACGGCTTCATGGGTGAAACTGCCGTCCTGGCCGAACGGCACTTCGCGCAGAAAGAAGTAGCGCACCTGATCCGCGCCGTAGGCCTTCACCATGTCGAGCGGCGCAACCACGTTGCCGACCGACTTCGACATCTTCTCCCCCTTGTTGTAGAGGAAGCCGTGGCCGAACACGCGCTCCGGCAAGGGGATCTTGGCCGACATCAGGAAGGCGGGCCAATACACGGCGTGAAAGCGCGTGATGTCCTTGCCGATGATATGGATCTGCGCAGGCCAGCGTTCCTTCCAGGCCTTGGAACGGACATGCGGAAAGCCAGCCGCCGTGATGTAGTTCGTCAGCGCGTCGACCCAGACATAGATGATGTGTCCAGGCGCGTCCGGCGCCGGAATGCCCCAATCGAGGGTGGTGCGCGAGATCGACAAATCTTGCAGCCCGCGCTTCACGAAGCTGACAACCTCGTTGCGCCGCTCGAGGGGCAGGATGAAGCCGGGATTGTCCTCGTAAAGCTTCAACAGCTTGTCCTGATACTTCGACAGGCGGAAGAAATAGGTCTGCTCCTCCGTCCATTCCACGGGCGTCCCCTGCGGCCCAAGCCGCACCCCATTCGCGCCGAGCACGGTTTCGCTTTCGGCGTAAAAGGCTTCGTCGCGGACGGAGTACCAGCCCTGATAGCCGTCGAGATAGATGTCGCCCGCCTTCTCCATGCGCCGCCATATTTCGCTCACAGACTCGAAATGGCGCGGCTCGCGCGTCGAGATGAAATCGTCGTAGCTGACCTCAAGCGCCGACAGCATGTCCTTGAACTTCGGCGTGTTCTGGTCGGCCAGCTGATCGGGCGTGATGCCGAGCTTGGCCGCGGTCTGCTTCATCTTGAGGCCGTGCGCATCGACGCCGGTCATGAAATACACAGGGTGGCCGTCGAGCCTCTTGAAACGGGCGAGCGCATCGGTCGCCACGGCCTCATAGGCATGGCCGATATGCGGCTCGGCGTTGGGATAGGAGATGGCCGTGCTAATTGTAAAATGCGGTTTTGCTTCGGTTTTTGTCATATTGCATTTGGGGGTGAGAGCGGCGCTCGCAAGTGAGGGCGCGCGCTATGGCTTTCTTGCGATACGTTCCATATCGGAAAAAGCGGAAACGAGGAAGGCTCCTTTATCGAGATTAAGCGCTTCCATTTCCAGGCGGCGCCCGCGCAGCGTCTGCCAAAGCTCCGCCCAGGACGCCGCGCGCGGTTGGCGGTCCGGCTGGATGGCTTCCTCTCTTGCCTTCTCTTCGATCCGCTCCTCGATCAAATCGCACAGCCGCTTGAAGGCTTCCGCGTTCCGCGCCCCGCTCGTCGATTGGATCAATTCATGCACGAGCGCATGATCCATTTTAGGCAAGCCGTCCACGATCCGCTCCACCTTGTCTGCGAGCAATAACAGGCCGCCCGAGATGAGGTCCACGGCGCGCCCCGGCGAGCCGG
>JBAVVQ010000610.1:0-2542 GCA_049697375.1 Rhodomicrobium sp. | reverse complement strand
GCGTCGGCGTGACCTACCGGATTCCGCGCGACGCTGTATTGAAGCTTCTCTACGAGGTGGGGCGGTCCGGAAACATGGACATCACTCACAACATCGAGCAGGTCATCGCCGACCGCACTCTGCGCCTCTTTGCAAGGCGGAACACGGTCAAGATTTCGGAGGAACGCGAGCAGATCGCGGGCGATGTCCGCGTCGCCGTCAGCCAGTCCGTGCGGGACCTTTTCGGCATCGAGATCTTCGACCTGCAGATCCCGGCGATCAGATATTCAGATACATTCGTTGCATCGGTCGAGGCCGCGGTGAAAGCCAAGAACGACGCAATCGCCGCCGAAAACACGGTGAACCGTATTCGCTATGAAGGTGAGCAGAAAGTCGTCACGGCCCGCGCCGAAGCCGAAGCCCAGATTGCTCGCGCGCAGGCGCAAAAACAGTCCCAAATCCTTGCTGCGGAGGGCGAGGCTCGCAGCATCGAACTTCGCACGGCGGCGGAAGCGCAGGGCATCCGCGTTCGAGGCGACGCCCTGAAGGAAAACGGCCGCGTGATTGATCTGACGCTCGCCCAGCGGTGGAGCGGCCATCCGCCGCAGACCATACTCGGCGACCACGGAGCAGTGCCGTTTTTCAATGTGGGCGCAAACACGGGCTTAGCATCGCAGCCGGCGCAGCCTTCGCGTTAAGGCTATGTTGCGCTTTAGCCGAAAAAGCGTCATGCTGCACTGCAACCAATAAGACCAAACTGAACCAATAAGACCAAGAAGTCGGCTGTACGCGCCAGGGAGCGTTTCATGAGTGAGGTCATTGCGATCAAGCAATCCACAACCTCGAATACCGGAGGCGGCTTGAAAGATCTTTATGAAGTCGGAGAAATCCCGCCTGTCGGTCACGTTCCGGAAAAGATGTATGCCTGGTCCATCCGCAAAGAGCGGCACGGGCCGCCCGACGAGGCCATGCAGATCGAGGTGCTGCCGACGTGGAAGCTCGACAGCCATGACGTGCTCGTGTTCGTGATGGCGGCGGGCGTCAATTATAACGGTGTTTGGGCTGCTCTGGGCATTCCCATTTCGACGCTCGATGGACACAAAAATCCCTATCACATTGCAGGGTCGGATGCCTCCGGCATCGTGTGGGCGGTCGGTGCGAAAGTGAAGCGCTGGAAAGTCGGCGACGAAGTCGTTGTGCACTGTAACCAGGACGATGGCGACGACGAGGAGTGCAACGGCGGCGATCCCATGTTTTCCACCTCCCAGCGCATCTGGGGGTACGAGACGCCCGACGGCTCTTTCGCACAGTTTTGCCGTGTGCAGGACCGCCAGCTCATGGCGCGCCCGCAGCATCTGACCTGGGAAGAGAGCGCCTGCTACACCCTCACGCTGGCGACCGCCTACCGCATGCTGTTCGGGCATCGCCCGCATGTCCTGCGTCCCGGCCACAATGTGCTGGTTTGGGGCGCGAGCGGCGGTCTCGGCTCGTTCGCGGTGCAGCTTTGCGCGACCTCGGGCGCGAACGCCATCGGCATCGTGTCGGACGAGGACAAGCGGGACTTCGTGATGTCGCTCGGCGCGAAGGGGGTCATGAACCGCAAGGACTTCAAGTGCTGGGGTCAGATGCCGAAGGTCAACACGCCCGAATATACGGCGTGGTTCAAGGAAGTCCGCAAATTCGGCGCCGCGATCTGGGAGCACACCGGCAAAGGAAACAATGTGGACTTTGTCTTCGAGCATCCGGGCGAAGCAACCATCCCCGTTTCGGTTTTCGTGGTGAAACGGGGAGGTATGGTTGTCATCTGCGCAGGCACCAGCGGCTACAATCTGACCTTGGATGCGCGGTATCTCTGGATGCACCAGAAGCGTCTTCAAGGCTCGCATTTCGCAAATCTCTTGCAAGCGAGCCAGGCGAACCGCCTCGTCATCGAGCGTCGAATTGACCCGTGCATGAGCGAAGTATTCCCCTGGACCGACATCCCGAAAGCGCATATGCGCATGTGGAAGAACGAGCATCGGCCGGGCAACATGGCGGTTCTCGTCAGCGCTCCGCATACTGGCTTGCGCACCTTCGAGGATGCTATCGAGGCATCTAAAGCGCGGTTCGGTTGACGGCCCGGCTTCGTTCTGACTCCGCGCGACGCGAAAAGGTACGGAGCCAAGCATGACGCGGGCAGAGGATTTATTGCAAGCGCTGAACGGCCTGCAGAGGGCGGCTGACAGCGAGCTAAGCGGCGATGCTCGGGAAGCGGCTTCCCAATATGTCAAAGAGTTGTTCCGGTTTGCCGGATTCGATGGCGAGGACGCGGGCGAGGGCGAGGGCAGAGGCGAAGAGGCCGTTCCGTTTGCGCAGGCGCTTGCCGAGGTGCGAATGCAGGCCGAGGGCGAACTTTCGGGCAATGCGTTCGATCTGGCGTCAATAATCTTCGACGATCTTGCAAGTCTGTCACCCTCTTCGGCGAGCGCGCCGCAGGAGCATGCGCGCGAGGCCGTCGAACATGGGCCGGCCGCGGAGCCCGCGCCGCCGTATTTTTCCGAACCCGCCAGCGAAACGCCTGTGG
>JBAVVQ010000609.1:0-5223 GCA_049697375.1 Rhodomicrobium sp. | reverse complement strand
CTAACCGCGAGGACTGGCGTAGCGGGACGAGATCCGTGCGCGATCAGCCGCTCCGCAATCAGCCCGATATTCGCAAGGCCCATATAGACGACAAGCGTTGTCTCGGGATCGGAAAGGCTGCGCCAATCGAAGTCGAGGTCACTATCCAGGCGGCGATGCCCGGTCAGGTAGCGGACGCCAGTCGCCAGCCCGCGATGGGTTAAGGGCGCCCCAGCAGCCGCCGCGCAGGCTTGCGCCGCGGTGATGCCAGGGATCACCTCGACCGGTATGCCCGCCTTCGCAAGCGCGATGGCCTCTTCGCCCCCGCGCCCAAAAATGAAGGGGTCGCCGCCCTTCAGGCGGACCACGGTCTTTCCAGCTTCGGCAAATTGAATAAGGACTTGGTTGATTCTGTCTTGTGGAACAGGATGGCACTTCGTCCTTTTACCCACATCCACTCGCATGGCCCCGGCAGGCGCAAGATCCAGCACCTCCGCCGATGCGAGACGATCGTAAACGAGAACCTCAGCCTGCTGCAAAATCCGAAGGGCCTTCAAGGTCAGGAGTTCGGGGTCTCCCGGCCCGGCGCCCACCAAGTACACTTTGCCTGCCTTGCGCATTGATGCCGTCCTTCATATGCCGCTGACCGGCGAGGTCTCCAGCCGCCGAATTTGGTCAGTAGACGTCGTTGCGCGTATTGTAGACGTTGAACTTGCCTGTCGGGGTAATGAGTTCCTTCGGCTTGATCACCGTCTTCAGCGTCAGCGTCTTGTCATCCACCACTACAATCGCGGACTGCTGATTCTTGCTGTTCCAAACGGAGAACCAGACCTCGTCGCCCGCCTTGTTGTACTCGCCTTGAACGACCCGGCGCGTGCCCTCGGTTATGCCGGACCATTCGCCGATGGGCAGGACCTTATATTTCGGCTTGTCCGCCCCGAGTTCGCTGATTGTGAAGACGGCCACCGACGCGGAGATTTCGGCTTCCGTGTTCAAAGGCGTATCGACGTAAAGGTGATCGGATTTCGGATGAGCCTTAACGAAGAGCGATCCGCCGCCCTGGCCGGAAAGGGCCTGCACCACCTTCCAAGCCTGGTCGGGATGCTATTCCGGGTCTGTTCCAATGAGCGAGATCGTGTCGTCCCCGAGATGGCTTGTCACCCATACGGGGCCCATATTTCGGATGCACGATATTTGCGCCGCGTCCAGGGTGGGGCTTGTTGCCGCCCGACGGAAGCACTGTAACGAGCTTGCGCTCTTTGGTGTCGACAACGGCGACCTTGTCGCGCGCATTCGCGGCGACGAGGAAATAGCGGCCTGTGCTATCGAAGCCGCCATCGTGCAGAAACCGCTCTCCCTCGATATCGGTGACCTGCGGATTTTTTATATCTTCATAGTTCACGAGGAGGATGTGGCCGGTTTCCTTGACGTTGACCACAAATTCAGGGTGGTAGTGCGAGGCCACGATGGACGCGACGCGCGGCTCGGGATGAAACTCCTGCGTTTCACAGCAGGTCATGCCCCGTGTCGAGACCACCTTCAGCGGCTCGAGGGTCGCGCCGTCCATCAGAATATATTGCGGCGGCCAGTAGGTGCCAGCGATGGCGTATTTGTCCTCCCAGCCTTTCATCTTCGATGTCTCGACCGAGCGCGCCTCCGAACCCGTTTTCAGTTCGGCGACCACGCCGGGCTTCTTCATCCAAAGATCGATGAGAACGAGTTTGCCGTCGCGCCCAATTGTATAGAGATAGCGGCTGGAAGCCGACATGCGTGAAATGTGAACCGCATAGCCGGTATCCAGGATCTGGACGATTTGTTTCGAATCGCCATCGATCAAAGCGATCTGGCCGGCGTCCCGCAGCGTGACGGCGAAGAGATTATCGAGGTCGAGGTCATTCTCCTTCTTGGCGGGGCGCTTATCGACGGGAACGACGACTTTCCAGGAGGCCTTCATCTCGGTCAGCCCGAACTCCGGCGGCTGCGGCGGATCTATGAGGAGATAGCGCGCCATGATGTCGATCTGATCTTTCGTCAGATCGCCGGAGGTGCCCCAGTTCGGCATGCCGCCGGGCGAACCATAGGTGATGAAGTCCCGAAGATAATCGTAGCCAAGCTTGCGCGTAAGATCTGGCGTCAGCGGCTTGCCCGTTGCGCCTTTCCTGAGGACGCCGTGGCATCCAGCGCAGCGCTCGAAAAATATTTGTTTCGCTGTCGTGAATTCCTCAGGCGTCATAACAGGATCGCCTGGCTTCCGGCCCGGAAGCTCGACGCCGATATCCTTCAAGACATTAAGCGAAGGCTCATATTGAGCCCCCGGTGTCGTCGCATGCGTCTTTTTTGCCTGATCTGCGGTTCCTTCGGCGAAAGCGAGGGTTCCGTATCCCGCAAGGGCGAGAGTTACGCCGATCCCTCCGAGCAGCTTCGCGCCTGAGATGTGCCGAAAGCGCTTCATGTCCGGACCTCTAAAATTGAGCTGTGCCGGGACTTTAAAACACTCTTCGGACCTCCCCTTGACTTTGGTTAAGCACACCGGCGGTTCCGCCCGGATATTAGGACGGGCATCGTATCGGAGCGCAGCCGTGCGCGTCAGGGCCAGAACCGCTATTCAATCGAGGATCGCCGCGCTGTTTAAGGCCGCGCTCACGGCCCTTGTTTTCATGGCCTTAGCATCTGAGGCTCGTGCGGACGCCGCGTCGCCCCACTATGACGGAAAAATCCTGTTCCCCAATGTGGCCGGCGCCATCCAGTTCAACCCGTCGGATACGCTGCCCTCGCTCGCCGAAGTCCGGGCGAACGGTGTCTTGGTTGGGTATGCGTTCTCGACACGCGCGGTTATCGATTCGGTCGGTTATTCGGGCAAGCCCCTCGACATAGAGGTTGGCCTTCTTCTTGACGGCCGCATCAGCGGAGCGCGGCTCGTCGCCCATCAAGAGCCGATCTTGATAATCGGCATTTCGGACGCCGATTTGCGGACGTTCGTGGGAGGGCTGGCTGGCGCCGATGTCAGGCAATCCGCGAGCGTGCGTGAAGTCAGCGGCCGGGGCGGAGCCGATCACATCGCCGGGGCCACAATATCGAGCACGGTCATACGCGATGCCGTGTTCCGGTCGGCAAGACGTGTTGCTGCGGCGACAGGGCTTATCCAAACGCGGGGCGAAGCGGGGGGCCGCGTCAACCTGAGCGCCTTCGAGCCGAGAAGCTGGGATCAGCTTCTTAGCATGGGAGCGATCAGGCGGCTGACCGTGACGAAAGGGGAAGCGGAGGCGCGTTCCGGCCGGTTAGCCGATGAGCCGTCTGCGCTGTTCATCGATCTCTACGCGGCATTGCTGACCCCTGCGATGATCGGGCAGAACCTCCTCGGACGCCAGATCTACGAGAATCTCACGGCGGACATGCCTCTTGGCAGCCACGCCATTCTCATTGCGGGAAACGGCCTCTATTCGTTCAAGGGCGCCGCTTATCGTCAAAGCGGGCATTTCGACCGGCTGCAGATCGTCCAGGGCGCACATACGATCCAGCTAACCTCGGAAGGCTACAGGAATCTGTCCTCGCTTGCGGCTGCCGGCGCTCCGGAATTCCGTGAAATTGGCGTGTTTCGCATCCCGGCGGGAGTGGGCTTCAACGCAGCCAAGCGGTGGCGCCTGGACCTGTTGACCGCGGACACAGCTGGAAGGGCCGGCGGTCAGAGCGGCCGCGTCGCGCTTGAGTACCAGCTCCCTGAAAGCTTGATCTTGCGCGCCGCATCGCCTGCCGCCGAACAAGCTCTCTGGGAGCAGATATGGGAGCAGCGGCGGCCCGAAATCGCGCTCGCCGTGACGATGCTGCTGGTGCTGACGACGATCCTTCTTTTCCAGGATGCCCTGACCAGCCGCGTCGTCCTTTATAGCGCAACGCGGCTGACGTTTCTCGCCATGACATTTGTGTTCCTGGGGCTCTATGCGGGCGCACAGCTCTCCATCGTAAACGTCGTCACTTTCAGCCAGAGCCTCTTGCACGGATTCAAATGGGAGAATTTTCTTCTCGATCCTTTGATCTTCCTGCTGTGGAGCTTCACCGCCGCCGCGCTTCTTTTTTGGGGGCGAGGCGTTTTTTGCGGGTGGCTCTGTCCTTTCGGAGCCTTGCAGGAATTGCTCAATGAAGGCGCAAGGCGGCTTGGCGTCAAACAAATCCAGGTTCCATGGCAACTTCATGAGCGGCTTTGGCTGATCAAATATGTCGCCTTTCTGCTGATCCTCGCCTTCTCGCTCAATTCGGCCGCCGATGCATTCCGCGTGGCGGAAATCGAGCCCTTCAAGACAGCGATCGCTCTTAAATTTCAGCGTGACCTCGTCTTCGTCGCCTATGCATTGGCGTTGCTGTTCGCCAGTCTCTTCATCGAAAGGTTCTATTGCCGTTATCTTTGCCCCCTGGGAGCCGGGCTTGCGATCCCGGCGAAGTTGAAATTGTTCGACTGGCTCAACCGGAGGCCCCAATGCGGCGCCGAATGCCACATCTGCGAACTCCGCTGCACAGTTCAGGCCATCGATCCCATCGGCCGCATCAATCCGAACGAATGCATCTACTGCCTGAACTGCCAAGCGAACTATTACGACAGTAATACGTGCATGGTGCTCATCCGCCGGGCCGCGCGCCGGCAGGGCGGCTCGGCGCCGGGAGCAGGCGTCTTTCGAGGAGGCTCACACGAACAGGCCTCTTAAGCCGTGGCGTGCCGGCATCACGCGAAGGAAGGCGATCACGATTTTCGCGGTCTCCGCCACCCTGGTCGCCGCCGGGCGGGGAAGCGCGAATGCCCGGCTTTACGAGTGGACGGGTATTGCTCTTGGCGCGGACGCACGCATTTTGCTTTCCACATCCGATCCCGAAGCTGCGCGCGCCAGCATTGAAGCAGCCATGGCGGAGGTGGCGCGCCTGGAAGCGATTTTCAGCCTGTACGACGAGAATTCCGAACTCGTGCGACTGAACCGCGATAAGAGCCTTCCGCAGCCTTCGCAGGATATGCGCCGGCTGATCGCGTTATGCCGGACCGTGCATGTGGCGACCGGCGGGCTGTTCGACCCTTCGGCCCAGCCGCTCTGGTGCTTCTACTTCGACTGGTTCTCGAAAGGGGCGCGGCGCGGTATGCCACGAGCGGATGAAATCGCGCGGCGGACCGCGAATGTCGATTTTGGCCAAGTCCAGTTCAGCGAAGCCGGGTTGTCCCTTCCGGCGGGCGCGGAACTGAGCTTCAACGGCGTTGCGCAAGGC
>JBAVVQ010000608.1:0-1501 GCA_049697375.1 Rhodomicrobium sp. | reverse complement strand
GATCGTCTGTAGCCTGTCGGCCTTCGAAGCACGCTGGCGATCCTGTCATGTTCGCTTTTTTGGAAAGAAGCTGCACGTTTCTGGAAATACCTTTCCGGCAGTGACCAAAGGGGGACATCGGCTTTTTTTAGACAAACTATACTCTAGAGTATTCATTTGAGTAGGATACAGAGTACCTCTGTGTTAGGGTCGTGGAAGTGCAGAGCCAAAGGTCAGGATTGGCAGGATGCGTTTCCTGGTGGTGGTGGTGACGACAGTCGCGACGCTGGCTTTCATTGCGGCGTCGTGCGCGATGAATTGGAAGTTTATGACTTCCCTCGGGAAGTCTGAATTCGAACAACAAATCTTCGGGTCGGTGAGCGTGGCGGTTTCCGTCTTCATCGCCCTTCTTCCGACTCTCATTCTCTGGGCCTGGCGCGAGCGGCGCTTCTTGTACGTCGCGCTCGGCGTGCCGGTATTTCTCGCCTTTGTCGCGTTTTCATTGTCCTCGGCGGTCGGCTTTGCCGCCAAAAATCGCGGCGCATTGATGGAAGACCGGAGCTTGGTCGATGCTCGCCTGTACGAAGTAAAGCGCGAAATCGAGGTCGAGGAGGCCAAACGCAAGGCGCTTGGCGCGCCTCGGCTCGCTGTCGTAATTCAGGAAGCGCTGCATGGACTGGAGCAGGATCGCAAATGGCAACGGTCCAAAGGCTGTCAGGAGGCCATGACCGAAGCGATGCGCACCTTCTGCAAGGGCTATTTCGATCAAAAGGCCGAAGTGGCGCGGGCGAGCGAGCTGACTTTCATAGAAGGCAAAATCGCGCGTCTTAAAAGCGAGGCGCGTGACTACGAGGAGAGGGGCGGAGGCCGCGAAGCGGACAATCAGGCGGCGGTGCTGGCTAATCTTCTTGGCTTGCAGCCAGTCAAGGTCGAACGCGGGTTGACTCTCTTCCTTGCCGCGCTGGTCGAGATCGGGGCGGCGCTCGGGCTCTATTTCGCGACAGGACACCTCAGGGCTGAAGGCGTCACAAACGCCGGTCCGCGCAGGGGGAATAACGATCGTCGAAGGCGGGTTCTTGACAGACGTTGCCGCGCCTCGGCCCTTAGCGGCGCCCTTGAAGCAGATTGCCGGACCGGCATCCGGATCGCGTCGCGTGCCGCGCATGAAGCGGAATCAGAATATCGAGAAGACCGAAGCGGGGGAATAGAAGCATGGGTTATGTGGTGCCATTCATGAACGGCAAGGGCGGAACCGGCAAATCGGTGCTGGCTCGCGCCTACGCGGTCGAGGCGGCGCGGGGCGGAGCCTCGGTGTTGGTTGCTGATCTCGACGACGTGCAGCGCACGACGAAACGCTGGGCCGATCACCGGAAATCGAACGGACTCAAGCCCGACATCCGCGTCGAGGTGGCGACGCCGCGCCTTGCCTGGGACATGCGCGACCGGGCGAGCCTGCTCGTCATCGACACGCCGGGCTGGACCGATCAGGAGACGCTCAAAATGGCGCGCTGGTCGACCTTCT
>JBAVVQ010000607.1:0-3922 GCA_049697375.1 Rhodomicrobium sp. | reverse complement strand
CGGGTCTTAGGCGCGCTCTTGCTGGGGGACGAGCTCCGCTGGGAAACCCCGCGCGCCCTCCAGGCGCTCCGGGCTGCGGGCGTCAAGCGCATGGTTATGGTCACCGGCGACCGCGCCGAAGCGGCGGCAACGATCAGCGCCGCTCTTGATCTCGACGCCGTGCTATCGGACCGGTCTCCTTCGGAGAAAGTCGAGGCTGTCGCCACCGAACAAAGCCTTAAGCCGACCATGATGGTCGGAGACGGCATCAACGATGCGCCCGCGCTAGCAGCCGCTGGCGTGGGCATCGCCATGGGCGCGCGTGGCGCGAGCGCTTCCTCAGAAGCTGCGGAGGTCGTCATTTTGGTGGACCGCCTAGACCGCGCTGCTGAGGCCGTGAAAATCGCACGCCGCACGCGGGCGATCGCCCGGCAGAGCATTGTCGCGGGCGTGGCGCTTTCGGGCATCGCAATGGGCGCGGCGGCGCTCGGGCAGCTGACTCCGGTGGCGGCTGCGATCACGCAGGAAGGCATCGACGTGCTGGTCATCCTGAACGCGCTGAGAGCGCTTTTCTCAGGCAAGCGCTCAGCGCCGCGAGGTCTGGCCATATCCTCCGAGGCCTTGCGGGAGGACCATCACGCGCTGGAGAAGGGCCTCAATCGCCTGCGCGAAATTGCAGATGCCTTGGACGACGCGGACAGAGCGCGCGCTGTCTCCCTCGTCACGGAAGCCAACGCCATCGTGCAGAAAGCCGTCGTCGCGCACGAACGCGAAGACGAGGCTGTGATCTATCCGAGGCTTTCGGCTCAGCTTCCCGATCCCTCGGGGCTTGCCGCCATGAGCCGCGCGCACCGGGAAATCCAGCATTTGGCAAGGCTTCTTCAGCGCCTTTCCTTTGGGCTTCGCGCCGAGGATGCCGATCGCTATCTGATCCGCGATGCCCAGCGCGTCATCGAGTTCATCGAGGCGCTCGTTCGGCTGCACAGCGCGCAGGAAGAAGATATCTACGAGTATGCCATGCCGGCTTGATCGGGTAATTGCAAACCCTGAGGCAGGAAGGCCATCCCCCCGAGCCGAACTTTGACTGCATTTTGCCTGCGGCCTGCGGTATCAAATCCCCTGGCGCGGCGATGCGAGCGCCCGCATCCAGCCTTCATTCGCGACGCTGCAAGGGCGGGATTGCGTTGGGCTTCTCGGAGAAGGCCGGTTTAAGATCCCGAAGCCGGCTTGGCGCGCATGGGATCGCGAGAAAACCGGGACGTCTGCAAGCGACCCTGATCGACGAAATAGGATGATCGGAACAGCGTCGTTTGTCCCTCCTTCCCGAGATTTGCTCAGTGACGGCCGGTGATAGGCGGTAGGTCCTGGCACATTGCCCATCACTTGCATTTATCCAAACCAATTCATGACACGGAGGTCACCTCGCCGAGCTTTCGGCGCAACAGTGCGACAATGGCGCTATCTGCCCCTGGGTGTTGGTCGACAAGCCCTTGGATTTTGCGCATCGTATCGGCCTCGCTGCCGCTGTTTCGAGCAGCCTCCAAGGCATGGTCCAACGCGTTAACAATATCCAGCGTTGTGATGTCGTAGCCGTAACCGCATAGCAGCCATTTCATTGCCGCCAGACCAACTGTGCGGGCAAATTCTGGATTACTGGCTGAGAGGTCTCGCGTGGCGCGCGTCAGCGTTTTTGGATCGCAAGGGCTTGACTGTGCAAGCTCAGCGGCTTCGGTGAGAAGTCCTGCGGATTTGGCCGCGGCGAACCATTTGCCCCTATCTCCAGAGGATGTGTCGACGAGGCCACCGAGTATTTTCTTAGGCTCGATCTGTGGATACTTGCTTGTTATTGCCTGGAACGTGGCCACGTATGTATTTTGGCGGTTCGCCTCCAAAGCGTATCGATCATAAGCCTCGCGCCAAAGGCCTTGGGATAGCAAGATCTCCTCGCACGCCCCGGAGATCTGGCTGTCGGATTGATTAAGCCCGCGCGTGTCCTCTGCGTATCGGATCGCTGCGGCGGCCTGCCCTTGCGCGATCAGTGCTCGTACGCCCCAGCGACGATCATGCCAAAATTTGTAGGGTGCCAGCTCCAACAGCTTGAGCAAATCGTCATGCCGTCCGGCGGAAAATAATGCGCTTAGGCAAGCGGCTGTCCCCTTGAAGAACCCTCCACGCGGAAAGTCGGGGCTCCGCGTCAATCGCACGCACTCAATAAAGCGATCTGCCCACCGCGACGCGCGCTCAGCCGTGGCACACAATTCGCCCCAATGATCGGGAAGCGACTCGATATACGGGATCTCGTCATCCTCGATGGCACGCCAAAGCCGCTCGAGCCAGTTGTCTCTCACGCCGTCGCTTGCCGGGGCTTGTGCAATGATCGGCGCGAGTGTCTCGATTGCCCTATTGACTGCGGCGCCAATGGCGCCGGACGAGCTGTCAACATGCGTGAGGGCGCCTGACACCTCCTCGAGAAAGATTACTGCACCTTCGGCGCCAAGGACCCTGTTTTGCAAGCAGTTTTCTTGATCTCCGCCACAGCCTCCTTGATACGCTTGATCGGCAGCTCCGATCGCCATCCAAATGCGCTGGCCCGAAATTGTGACCGGAACGTCCAAACATGTGCCTTGACCGCCGGCATTGGCTGCCTTCCAAATTCCCGCGATGGTGCTCGGCACCAGTTAGTGCAAAGAGCCGTCGGGTTGCCAATTGAGAAGGCTATTTGCGTCTTGAGCCGCCAATCGCTTTTTCGCAACTTCTCTGGCTTGCCGCTCGCCGAGTTCGGCGACAAGAGCCTGCCAAGCGTCGGTGTCCGCCATACTGGAGATGAAATCAGCGACCAGGGAGTCTAGCTCTGCTTCCGTGAATGGCTTTTTGCGATCATCGCGTGGATTGAGCCAGGACGGCTCAGAACTTATCTGCTTAGTTTTATTCATTTCATGCTCCAGTTTCGTGCCCCGTAGCCTCGTGGACGCCAATGGCTACCTCGGTGCCCGAGAGATTACAGCCCGCTTGATTATAATCGTACTTCCCTCAAAAGCGGACCTGCGAAATGAGCCATTCAGACAATAGGAATGGCCGCAACGTCTCCTTACGCCCATCCGTGTGGAAGGCCCTCGTCAAGCGAGGAAGCGAAAAATCCTGAGGCGTTGTGAGCCTGAGCGCGTGATGGCCGGCGAGATGATGCCGTCCCCGAACAGGAAGCCGGCGCCGAGCATGAGCCCCGCGAGCAGCGGTGATTGGGTTGGGACGGGTGTAACGCTTGACCCAGGTCAAGGAGCGGCACGACTTGGCATGCTATAAAATAAGACTTTAGACTCAGTGTGTCGTGGAGCAATTTTCCGTAATTTTATTGCTCTCTCAAAGGGGCCTTAAGGAATTCGTTCTCAGGAGGTCGCCATGGCCGTTATCGCAATGACGCGCGAAATGGGCACGCTCGGCAAAGAGGTTGTTGCCGGGCTTGCCGAGCGGCTCGGGCTTGAAGTTATCCAACACGGGCTTGTCGAGCATAATATCGCCGAGAACGCGGGCTTGCCGGAAAACGAGGTGCATCGATTCCTCGAAGGCGAGGCTTCGCTGCTTGAGCGCTGGCGGATGGATCGCAGGCGCATGCGATGCTGTACGGAGCAGGAGATTTTCGAGCTTGCCGCCAAAGGCAATGTGCTGATCCGCGGCTGGGGCTCGGTCTATCTGTTACGATCGGTGCGGCATGTGCTTAGCGTGCGCGTCTGTGCCCCCATGGAGTTCCGCGAGGCCTTGCTTATGCAGCGGCTTGGCCTGAAGGACCGCGCGGCCGCGCGCCGGGAGATCCTGCGCGACGACGCGGCCCATAACGGAGCCATGCAAAGGATGTTTGGGATCGCCTGGACCGATCCTGCGCATTATACAATCGTGCTCAATACCGCCCGCGTTCCGGTCCAGGAATGTGTCGATTGCATCGTTGGCT
>JBAVVQ010000606.1:0-13288 GCA_049697375.1 Rhodomicrobium sp. | reverse complement strand
ATGTCGCAGACGATGCTCGCCGAGCTTCTCGATACGCTCGCCCAGGCCGAGAAGAGCGGCGTTCGCGTCGTCGTGTTGCGCGGAAGCGGCGGGCATTTCTCGGCAGGCGCGGATCTCAGGGATATGGCGATCGCGCGGGCTGCGCCTATCGCTCACCAGACCGACCCCGTGGCGGAGACCAACGCCAAATTCGGCCATGTCTGCGCGGCCTATGCTCATTCGCCGCTCGCGATCGTCGCGGTGCTTGAGGGCGCAGTGATGGGCGGCGGGTTTGGCCTTGCCTGCGCCTCCGACGTAGCGATCGCCTCGCATACCGTGGACTTCCGCTTGCCGGAAACGTCGCTCGGCGTCATACCCGCGCAGATCGCGCCGTTCCTGGTGGAGCGGCTCGGCTATGCCGAGGCGAAGAGGCTGGCCGTGACCGGCGCCCGCTTCGGGGCGGGCGAGGCCTACCGCATCGGGCTTGTTCACAGAGTTTGCGAGAACGATGCAGACCTTGAAGCGGCCGTCGCGACAACCATCCAGCAGATTCTCGCCTGCGCTCCCGGCGCGATTGCGGAAACGAAAAAGCTCTTGCGCCGCGCCCGCTTTGAAGAGCCTGCCTCGCTCGTCGAACATGCCGCCGCGGTTTTCGCCAAGGCCGCGCGCGGCCCGGAAGGCGAAGAGGGCCTGCGCGCCTTCATCGAGAGGCGCAAGCCTTCGTGGGCCTCATAGCTCCTCGCCGGGGTGAGCAATAAAAGTACTTATATTATTACTTTTAGCCCTTTTTACAAAACAAAACCAATTTTAACGGCCTGTAAACCTCACGGGATACTCAGAAGGTCAGAGGCTGGCCGTCGCCGCTTCCAACCACGCCCTTTCATCAGTGTCGAGGTGGGGCGCGAGTTCGCGCCGGACGCGGGCGTGATAGGCATTGAGCCAGTCGCGTTCCGCCGCGCTCAAAAGCGCGGGCGCGATAAGCCGCCTGTCGAAGGGCGCAAGCGTCAGGTTCTCGAAGCCGAGCATAGAGGTTTCGCCGCCCTTGATAGGAGCGGCCTCGGTTACGGCGATCAGGTTTTCCAGTCTGATGCCGTAGTGGCCTTCCCGGTAATAGCCGGGTTCGTTCGACAGGATCATCCCCGGCTCAAGCTCGGCCATCCCGTTCCGCGAGATGGACTGGGGTCCTTCATGCACCGACAGGAAGCTGCCGACGCCGTGCCCGGTGCCGTGGCCGTAATCGAGGCCCGCCTCCCACAGCGCGCGCCGCGCAAAGGCGTCGATGTCCACACCGCGCGTGCCGGAAGGAAACCGCGCGGTCGCGATGGCGATATGACCCTTGAGGACAAGCGTGTAATGCCGCCGCGTGTCTTCAGATGGCGTCCCGATCGCAACTGTTCGCGTCACGTCTGTGGTGCCGTCGCGGTACTGACCACCCGAGTCGATCAGGTACAGCGTTCCCGGCTCCAACGTTTTGTTCGTCTCGGGCGCGGCTCGATAATGCACAATCGCGCCGTTCGAGCCCGCGCCAGAAATCGTAGCGAAGCTCAGGTCTTCGAGCAGGCCCGTATCCCGCCGGAAGGCTTCTAGGCGGTCCGATGCGGCGATTTCGGTGACTTCGCCGGAGGGGGCTTTTTCATCAAGCCAGGCGAGGAAACGGCACATTGCCGCGCCGTCGCGGATGTGTGCGTTGCGCGCTCCTTGCAGCTCCACGGCATTCTTCCGGGCCTTGAACAGGGTGCAGGGATCGGCGGTCTCGATCAGCGTCACGCCAGCTTTTTTCAGCGCGTCGGCGACGTGAAGCGTGGTTTGCGCTGGATCGGCGATAATTTTCGACCCTTTCCGGATCAAGCCCGGAAGCGCGTCCGCAAGCGAGGCGAGGTCTTGGATGCCGGCCAATGGCTCGATAATACTTTGGTTTTCCGCTGTGATGTGACCAGGAGAGGTGAAAATAACGGGCCTTCCGGTCAGAGGGACATAGGCGCGGACCAAAGGCACCGGCGTATTCGCCACATCCCGGCCCCGGATGTTGAAAAGCCACGCCACGGCGTCGGGCGCGCTCACGAGAATTCCGGCGGCGTTCTTTTCCTCGATTGCTTTCTGCAAGCGGGCGATCTTTGATGGCGTGCTTTCTCCGGCGTAGTCCTCGCCGTGCATGATAATCGGAAAATGGCGGGCGGAAGGCCGATCCTGCCAGAGTTCGTCAATTGGGTTAGGGACGATTGGCCGAAGGTCCAAGCCTGCCTTCTTTGCCTCCTCCTCCAGCGCCTTGAATCCCTTCAGAGTGGGAAGCGTCGGGTCATATCCTATCGCAGCGCCCCGCGCAGCATTGGCCGCGAGGTAGGAGCCGATCTGCGTCTTGGGGAAAAGCTCGACGGCGTAGAGAAACGCGTCAACCTGCGCTTTAGCCTGAAGCGTGTAGCGGCTGTCGACAATGAGCGCGGCCTTGCCTTCCAGGATCACTGCGCAGCCCGCGGAGCCGGTGAAGCCGGTCAGCCATGCAAGCCGATCCCAATGAGGCGGCACGGACTCATTTTGGAAGGCGTCGTTCTTCGGCACGATGAATCCGTTCAGTCCGAGGGACCGGATCGAGGCTCGCAAGGCGGTGAGACGGCTAGAGGCGATGTGAGCGCGTTCCTGCATGATCTGGTTTCCCGGCATGAGCTAGATATCGCAGGGTTCATATCGCGGAGCAACACTTGCCGATCAATCTTGCAGCGCCCAGTGAGACGCGAAAAACGCGGCTTCGGCGCAGACCAATCCGATGGCGAGGCTGCGGCGGCTGAGGAAATAAGCGGCGATGCCGGTTGCGAAGGCGATCAGGCGCACGCCGCCAGCAATCGAAGCGAGCGAACCGAGGGGTTGCAGAAGCAATCGGGCGATCAGCGCGGCCACGAGCGCCGTCGATACATCCTTTACCCACAGCATGATCGAACCCTGAGGGTCCACCCCGCGCGAAAGCCAGACGCCGGACACGCGCCAGATTTCATTTGCCGCCGTGCCCGCCACCGCAAGCGTCAGCCAGAGAGCCACCGAGCTATCCTGCATCGCGATACTCGGGGATTGTCGCGACACTTTGAGGCTTCGGCGCCTCGCGCGCCCTCCGGAAAATGAAGAATGAGGCCGTCCCGGCCACGAGGCCGGTCAGCACGAGATTGAAGCTGGGAGCGATCTTCGCCGCAACTGGCTCTAGGCAAACGCCCAGCAGGACCGGCGCATAATCCGAGCCTCGGCGGCAGTTCCCGAGCAGGCCGAGAAGAAAGTAGGCGGGGGTGAGAAAAATGAGCGAGGCGGCGACGGTGAGCGGCAGGTGATCGGCAATCAGATATCCGGCCACAGTGCCCGCAAGGCTCACACCGACGAGGATGATGGCAAGTCCGAAGTAATAGGGCAGGCGCATCCCGCGGGGTAGAAACGGGATGCGGCGCATGCTTTCGATCCACATCGTTACGGCGACGAAATGCGCGATGAAATAATCGATGAACCTTGGGCCGCGTCCCGCCCTGAGGTAAGGGATCAAAGAGACCGTCATTGGCAAAAGGCGCACGCCTGTGAACGCGACGGCGAGAGCGACCGTCCAGAGCGGGATCTCGCGGGCGATCTGATCGACGAGGACCACTTGCGCCGGAAGGGCGAAGATAAACACCGTTGTGTAAAGGGAGGGCGCAAGGCCGATATGCGCTCCCCGGCAAAGCACACCGAAGCCGATAAAGGAAAAGCAAAGGACGGTGGCCGGCGCGAGAGGCGGATTGCGAAGAGCTTTGATGAAGCCGGCGGAGCGCCGGGACAGCCTGGTCTTGCTGAAGTGCTTTAACATCGGTTGCTACTGAAAACGACGCCGCCGATCTGCGAGCTTGTCCCAGTGAGGCGGATTGCGGCGGCGTGAGCGCGTTCCTGCATGATTTTTTATTTCACGATATAAGCTGATGGCTCATCGAAGCAGGGTTCGCCTCGCGCGGCAAGATTAGCTTTTGCGCCGTTGATCGTCGATCAAGCGTTTCCCGCGGCGCTTTTTACGATGCTTTCAAGACCTTGGCGCAACGTCTCCGCCACCTTCTCCGCCTGGGAGGGAAGAGCATGCCTCTGAGCAAGCCAGACAGGATCGTTGTAAGAGATCCAGGTCTGGCCTTTGCCATCCTCCCAAACCAGGGCTCGTAGCGGCAGGTCTAGTCCTACGGTTTGATTGGCTTGCATGAGCGGTGTCCCGCCCTTCGCATTCCCGAAAATGAGGACGGTTGTCGGCCGCAAGACGAGTCCGGCCTCCTCAGCGCCTTTCGCATGGTCGATGACCGCAAAAAGAGTTAAGCCCCGCGATGCGATCCCCTCCTTCAACCGGGTGATAGTCTCTTGAAAGCCGGATTTGCTGATAATATCGAGGAGGCCGTCGGCTGCCATGGCGTTTCTCCTTACGAATTGCCCAGTATAATGGATAGGCTGCCCATTAGGTCCCCTGGGCAGTTCAATTCACGGGTCATGACAGGCGAAGCCATCCGATCCGTTCCTCGCCGCATGATCGGATAGAATCATGCTGCCCGTATTCGCGCTATCAAGTTTTAATTAATGAAGCTAAGATGTCGGCCCCACAGGCCAACAAAAGACGGCTTGTGAATCGCAGCTCTAGTTTCGAGGTTTGAGTGTTCCGAGCTTTGATGCTGTTCGTCCTGATAATCAGTTTAGAAGTCCTCAATCTCGGGAAGCCACTCGCCCAGCAGTCATGGCAAGAAGCGAGGTTTGATGAGTTTGGGTTCGCGGTTAAAATATCCCGTCCCTGATTACTCCAGGAAAGAATCAACGAGGAAGAAGCTAGAGGAGGAGCTGAACCAAGGGAGCGCGTTTCCCGCTACAGTCCGCTCGGTTGATTTCGACAAACTCGGCGGTCATTCAAGCAGAGCGTATACCGCGATATACGATCACTTCGGAAAGGCGCGAGACGAAAAGCGCTTCTCTTACGTTCACACTCTATGGACTCCCCACCGGCAGTTTACTGTCAGTTGCAATGCGACTTCGCACGACATCAATGCGGTCATGAGGGAGTTTGGACCGGGAATTTACTCTACGATTGCGCCATTTATTGCGTCTTTTGTGATGGCGCCGCCTAAAGTAGATAGCCATTGATCCGGCTCATTGCCGATTGTCACAGACCGTAAATTCAAGGCGGTGGACGGCGCAGGCTCTGAGTTGGTCCCGCGCCGCGTGAACGAAGATGGCCGGGAGGAACCCGGCCATCGCAACGCCTCGCTCGTAGATGCGCTAACGGTTCAGCGGAACCTTCGGGATGAGCGCGGTCGGCGTACGGTCACCGCCCTCGCCATCGTTGGAGCCGTCGGTCTCTTCAATCTTGACCAATGGTTTGGTCTCGATGACCGCGAAGGCGAGCGCCTTCTTGCCATCCTTCTCCTCGACCACGACGCGCACAGTCCCGCCACCTTCCAGCTTGCCGAAGAGCAGCTCCTCCGCCAGCGGCTTCTTGATATGCTCCTGGATGACACGAGCCAGCGGACGCGCGCCGTAAAGCTCGTCGTAGCCGTGCTCGGCGATCCAATCCATCGCTTCAGGCGACACCTCGATCATGACGTTACGGTCGGCGAGTTGCGCTTCGAGCTGGAAAATGAACTTCTCGACAACCCGGCTGATCATCTGGCGCGAAAGCCGCGAGAACGCGATGACGGCGTCGAGCCGGTTTCGGAACTCGGGCGAGAACATGCGCTTGATCGCCTCCTCGTCCTCGCCGACGCGCTGGGTGCTGCCGAAGCCGATCCCCGCCTTCGCCATCTCGGCCGCGCCCGCATTCGTGGTCATGATCAGGATCACATTGCGGAAATCGACCTGCTTGCCGTTGTGATCGGTGAGCTTGCCGTGGTCCATGACCTGCAAGAGCACGTTGAACAGGTCCGGGTGCGCCTTCTCGATTTCGTCGAGCAGAAGCACGCAATGTGGGTTCTGGTCCACGCCGTCGGTCAAAAGGCCGCCCTGGTCGAAGCCGACATAGCCGGGAGGCGCGCCGATCAGGCGGGAAACGGTGTGCCGCTCCATATATTCCGACATGTCGAAGCGCAGGATCTGCACGCCGAGCAGGCTCGCGAGCTGGCGCGCCACCTCGGTCTTGCCGACGCCGGTCGGGCCGGAGAAGAGATAGCAGCCGATGGGCTTCTCGGCATCGCGCAAGCCGGCACGGGCCAGCTTAATCGCCGCCGAGAGCGCATGGATAGCCTGTTCCTGGCCGAAGACCACCCGCTTCAGGTCGTTTTCGAGATTGCGCAAGAGTTCCGTATCCGACTTGGACACCGTCTTCGGCGGAATGCGAGCCATGGTCGCAACCGTCGCCTCGACCTCCTTCACGCCGATTGTGCGCTTGCGCTTCGACGGCGCCAGCAACATCTGCGACGCGCCGGTCTCGTCGATCACGTCGATCGCCTTGTCGGGCAGCTTCCGGTCATGGATGTACTTCGCAGACAGCTCGACCGCAGCCTTGATCGCCTGATTTGTGTATTTGATGTTGTGGAAGTCCTCGAAGTAAGGTTTGAGGCCCTTCATGATCTCGAAGGCGTCTTCGATGGTCGGTTCGGCGACGTCGATCTTCTGGAAGCGCCGGACGAGCGCCCGGTCTTTTTCGAAGTGCTGCCGGTATTCCTTGTAGGTCGTTGAGCCAATGCACCGGAGCACGCCCGACTGCAGAGCGGGCTTCAGAAGGTTGGACGCATCCATGGCGCCGCCTGAGGTCGCGCCAGCGCCGATCACGGTGTGAATCTCGTCGATGAACAGGATCGCGCCGGGATAGGCCTCAATCTCCTTCATCACGGCCTTCAGCCGCTCCTCGAAGTCTCCGCGATAGCGCGTTCCGGCGAGGAGGGTGCCCATGTCGAGTGAGAACACCGTTGCGTTCGCCAAAACTTGCGGCACCTCTCCGCGCACAATCTTGCGCGCCAGCCCTTCTGCGATCGCGGTCTTTCCGACGCCCGGATCGCCGACATAAAGCGGGTTGTTCTTGGACCGGCGGCAAAGCACCTGGATGGTGCGCTCGATTTCCTTGTCGCGGCCGATCAGCGGATCGATGCGGCCGTCCTTCGCCTTCTGGTTGAGGTTGACGCAATAAGCCTCAAGGGCGTCCGTGCTTCGCTTCTTGTCGTCGGAGCCTTCCACTGTCGCAGCGTCCTCGTCAACGCCGCGCACGCCACGGGGCTCGGACATCCCCGCGCGTTTGGAGATGCCGTGCGAAATGAAGTTCACCGCGTCGAAGCGGGTCATATCCTGCTCTTGCAGGAAATAGGCGGCGTTGCTCTCGCGCTCCGCAAAGACCGCGACGAGAACGTTCGCGCCGGTGACCTCTTCCCGGCCGGACGACTGGACGTGAACGACCGCGCGGTGGATGACGCGCTGGAAGCTCGCCGTGGGCTGGGCTTCGCTGTCCTGATCGAGGATCAGATTGGTCAGCTCTTTATCGAGAAAATCCGTAAGCTTGGCTCGCAGGCGTTCGATATCGACGTTGCAAGCACGCATGACGGATGAGGCGTCGCGATCATCGATGAGAGAGAGAAGCAGGTGTTCGAGGGTTGCATATTCGTGATGACGCTCGTTGGCGTATTCGATCGCGCGATGAAGCGACTCTTCCAGGCTGCTTGAAAATGATGGCACTGCCGCACCTATTCCTTTTCCATCGTACACTGCAAGGGATGCTGATGCTGACGCGAGAAGTTCATCACCTGTGTAACTTTCGTCTCAGCAACTTCGTAGGTATAAACGCCGCACACACCGACGCCCTTTTGATGCACATGAAGCATTATACGCGTCGCCTCCTCCCTCGGTTTATTGAAGAACCGCTCAAGCACATAAACGACGAACTCCATCGGAGTATAATCGTCGTTCAAAAGGAGAACTTTGTACAGGCTAGGACGCTTCGTCTTCGGACGCGTTTTTGTTACCACGCCGGTCTTCAGATCATTGTCACTCTTGAAGCCATTATTGCCTGCCATCGCCGCAACCATCGAGAGCCAATTAAAAGCCTTTAAAACCCTTAACATTTCGGGCGTTTCTCATTCACCGCGGGCGCACCCCACCTCAGGAAGCCTATACCATACTCCCGTTTATCAGTTTCTTCTGTCAAGGCCCGTAAGCGTCAATGCTTGGCCGAATATATGGTTCGCTTCGCGCCTTGAAATAGGTCTTCCGGGCCTGCGGTGAGCAAAACTTTAGAAAGTATGAAACACTTTTTGATAGTTAAGAGCTGGTCGCTTTTTGCCAGCCCGGAATGAGTAAGAACGTGTTAACACAAGCTCAGGTAGATCGATATCGCCGCACAACCCTGCATAGAGGATTTTGCGGCGGCGATCGCGCGCCTGCCTTGCTCGCGACAAAGTTTTTGGGTTTTCACGCGGGGTAGCGTTTGGAAAAGTCGATGTCAGTGCCAAAGCGTGAGCGGGGCTTGGCCCCAAGGGTTCAGTCAAGACCGCAAGCCTTCCTGTTTTGCGCGTTATCCGCGTTGTTCATCCTCGTTTCAAATGCGGAAGCGCGCCGGCATCATGTACGGCAGTACTCGTCATCTCCGCCGGCCGCAATGGCTATGGACCTTTACACCGGTCGCGTTCTCTACTGCAAAAATTCCGACTCACCGCGCTATCCGGCGTCGGTCACCAAAGTGATGACGCTCTATTTGCTGTTCGATGCCCTCCGCGACGGGAAGCTGACGATGAGGACGCAGCTTCATGTGTCCGAGCATGCGGCGGAGCAATCTCCGACGAAGCTTGGCCTCTCGGAAGGCGACACGATCGCCGTCGCTGACGCCATTGGCGCCATCGTCACCAAATCTGCAAACGACATGGCCGTGACGGTCGCCGAAGCTCTAGCCGGTTCCGAAGAGGAATTCGCGCGGCGCATGACGCAGAAAGCCCGCACGATCGGAATGCTGAACACGACCTTCCGCAACGCATCGGGCCTTCCCAACTCAGAGCAGAAAACCACGGCTCAGGACTTGATCATCCTCGGGAAAAATATACTTGCCGATCATCCCGAACGCAGCAGGGTGTTCGCTACGAAATATTTTCAATATCGGGGCGAGATCATGCGCAATCACAACTCCATGCTCTTCTCTTATGAGGGCATGGAGGGCATGAAAACCGGTTTCACTTCCTCGGCCGGCTTCAACCTGCTCGCTTCCGCGCATCGCGGCGACAAGCGGATCTTGGCGGTTGTGCTGGGCGGCGAATCACCCGGATCGCGAAACGCGGCTATGCGGAATATCCTCGACGCGTCATGGAGCAAGGCAATGACGCAGATGGCGGCCCGAAAATCAGGGATTGCAGTCGCCAGCCTGAGGCGGCACGTGGAGGTGACGGTCGAACATCCTAGACGCATCGAGCGCGCGCAAGAGGAAAGACTGGAGAAGAAGGCCATTGCTCCGGGCAGGTCCGTCGCTGCCGCCACGCTCGCGCCAGCAGCGCCACAAGCCGCGCTACAACTGAAGCAAAAACCGGATGCGCTGTCGTCCGGGATGCTCATCGCATCCATAGAAAATGGATTGGTTGCGAGGCAACCGTTGGCTCGCCCCGAACCCGCTGTGACGCCCTCCGATATGACGACGGATGAGCCAGAGGAGAAGGCGGAGGCCGCTGAAGGTCAGAGTGTGGCTCCCCCGGCTCCACAGGAGATTGCCGGGAACGAGACATTGGTGGCGCAAGCACAGCCCGTGCAGTTGCAGAACGTGTCCATCCATTATAAAACGGCACGCCAGGTGGAGGTGGAGCCGCTGGATGCAGTGTCGTTGGATGCCCCATCCATTGAACCGCAAATCGTAAAGGCGCAGGCCGCGAGCGCAATAAAGGTCCAGGCGACGAGCACGCTGAAAGTGCAGGCCGCGGCCGCGGTCGAACAGGAAGATGTCAAGCCCCAGAGGCTTGCGAACGCAACTCTCCCCGTCTCCCGCGAAATCGTGGACCACCCTGGGCCTTATTACGTTCAGGTCGGCTCTTTTGCGGATGAGGCTCAGGCTGCACAGCGACTCGAAAGCGTCAAAGAGACGCTCGGCGCGGCTGTCTTAAAAGCGCATCCCGAATTTGTCGTACCGGTCGCTTTGTCGAGCGGCGTCACGATGTATCGCGCCAGGCTAGGCCGATTCGCAGACGAGTCGCAGGCGAAATCGGCGTGCAAAAAGCTCAGGAAAAGCGGCATCGAGTGCTGGGATATGCGGGCGCGATAATTGTTGTGGGCCTGCAACCCGAGCAGTAATGCGGCCAATTAGCGATCAGCAGTCCGGTTTGGCCGACGCGGGGAGCCAGCGGTAGCCCTCGGGCTGGATGCTCAGGTGCTCCCGCGAGAAAGAGATGTAGGGCCGCTGGAAATGAGCGTAGTTCTTGTACGGCCGCAGGAGAACACGCCGTTCCACATAGCCGACAGAGCCGGGCGTCCTCTCAGCCCAGCGATGGCCGCGCCTGACCAAGATGCGCTTCTCGACCGTGAGATAGGTCGGCGGCACATGGACGCGACACACGCCGGCCTGCCCGCCAACGCACTGCTGGCGCCACGCGGAGTGACCCGGTTGACGAACCCGTACTTGCACGGTGCGATAGACGGACGGATCTTCGTGCCAGATCACGGTTCCTGACTGAACCACCGCTTGATGCGTCCAACCATAGACGCCCGGGCTGCGTCCAACCTCATAGACGCCCGGCTCCACGACATCGCGCCGAATATAGCTGCGATGCACGGAAGGAAGCGGCCCCTGCACGTAGCATTCCGCCCGCGCAAGCTCGGCTGCGCTCCCTAAGGTCAATGCCCCAATGATGGCAACGCTTAACGCTTGCGCCGTCTTCTTCATGTCCGCTCCATCGCATTTTATTGCGAGAAAATAACCGCAGCCTGCTAAGAAACTTATAACCTGTGTTCGGTTTGGCCGCTATGCATGGCGAATAAAACTGAGAAGCTATTGCGCGCGAGCAACAGTCACTTCAAATATTCTGTGCCGCTTTCTCAGGCTTGGTTCTGGCCATGCTGTAATACTCGGCGTTGGGCCGCATTTCGACAGCGCTTGCTATCCTGTTCGACATATTGAAGAACGCGGCGACAGCGGCGATGTCCCAGACGTCCCGGTCCGAGAAGCCCAGCTGGCGCAGGAGATCCCGGTCCGAGTCCTCGATCTTGTCCGGAGCCTCCGTCAGTTTGGCGGCGAAGTCGAGCATCGCTTTCTGCTTCGGGGAGATCGAAGCCGCGCGGTAGTTGTGCTCGACCGTCTCTCCCAACACCGGATCTTTCGATCTGTGGCGCACGGCGGCCCCATGAGCGGTCAGGCAATAATGGCAGTGATTGATGGCGCTCACTGCGACCGCAATCATCTCGCGTTCGAGCTTCGAAAGACCGCTTTCGCCAAGCATGAGGTCGTCCGACATATCGATGAACGCTTTCAATTTCTTGTTGTCGAACGCATAGGCCTTGAGGACGTTAGGTATGAAGCCGAGCTTTTCCTCGCAGTTGCGGAAATAATCGCGAAGCTCCAGGTCCAGTTCAGTTTCGTGGAGTTGCAATGCCGTCAGGGGCGCACTCTCACTCATCGTTCAGGCCTCTCGTAGAAGTTGTTGGATAAAGGCGCTGTCACACTTGATATCGTAGGAGAGCTTGGTAACGCTCCGCAATTCGCTTTAGAGAACGCTCACAGGGGTGGAGCGACAGCATGGCATTATCGGCTGAAACCTCGAACGTCAGTAAATTATCGGCGATCGTCCAATCACTTTCCCGGCAAACAGGGGATGATCTTGCGGCGCGTTTCGCCAAGCATCTTTTCAACGAAGTCGACACCGCCGAATTCGAGACATACGGCACAAGCGACCTCGTCGCTTTCGCCTGCGATGCCTTCGAGAGCATCCGCCAGCGTGAGCCGGGCGAGCCGAAGATCGTGCTCCGGAAGAGCGTCGCCGGCGAGACGGAGTTGCTTGCCGTGGATATCGTCAACGACGACATGCCTTTTCTTCTCAACTCAGTGCTTGGCGCCCTGCGGGAGCTCGGCCTTGTGCCCGAACTTGTCGTCCATCCGATTTTCGAGATACGGCGCAGCCGCGAAGGCATATTGACCGCTCTTCAGCCCGCGGTCGCCTTGCCGTATGGGGTGCCGCGTGAAAGCTTCATCCATCTTCAAATCAGAAAGCTCGGTCCGCAGCCACCGCAACCCGTCATAGAGCAGGCGCTCGCCAGCGTACTCAGTGATGTGAAAACTGTCGTCTCTGACTTTTCGGCGATGACAGTCCGGCTCAAGCTCGCCATCGAGCAGCTCGAAAGGGAGCCACCGCCTGCCACGGCCGAGACGAATTTTGAATCGATAGCATTCCTCCGCTGGCTCTCGGCTAACAATTTCATTTTTCTCGGGGTTCGTGAACTCGCCTACTCAGGCGATCAGGAGCATGGCGAGCTTGCTCCCAGGCCGGAATTGGGGCTTGGGCTTCTTCGGAACGAGGCCGTCTCGGTTCTGCGCCACAGCGGGGATGGGCATCGCCTCACGCCACAAGGACGCGCTTTTTTCCTGAGCTCTTCCCCGGTAATTATCGTCAAGGCCAACAGCAAGTCTACCGTCCACCACCGCGTCCATATGGATACGATCGGTATCAAGCTTTACGGCCCGGGCGGGAATATCACGGGGGGCCTTCTCATTGCGGGGCTATTCACGACAACCGCTCACAATCTGCCGACACGGAATGTGCCTCTTTTGCGTCAGAAGGTGGCAAAAGTGCTCCGCAGCTCTGGCTTCCCGTATGAAAGTCATTCCGCCCGAGCGCTGCTGAATGTTCTGGAGACTTTCCCGCGCGACGAACTTTTCCAGATTTTGCCGGACCAGCTTGCGCGCATTTCCGAGGAAGTCCTCAAGATCGATCTCACGCCCCGGCCTCGCGCATTCGTGCGGCGCGACGAGTTCAGACGATTTGTCTCGGTCTTCGTCTACGTTCCGCGCGAGCGCCACAACACGCATGTGCGTCTCGAAATCGAGAAGATGCTGGCAAAGGCGTTCGATGGGCATCTTGAATCCGCGATGCCCTTTTTCCCCGGCAGCCCTATGGTGCGCGTTCACTACATTGTCTGGCGTGGGCAAGGCGACCTGCAAAACCCGTCGGAGGCCTATCTCGAAACCGAAGTCGAGAAGATAATTACGACGTGGAGCGATGAGTTTCGCAACTGTATCCTGGAACGATATGGCAGCGCGGGATACGAACTCGTGCACAAGTATCTTGATGCTTTCCCGGCGGGCTATCAGGAAACCAACCGGCCGGAGCGCGCCTTGCAGGACATTCTGCGCTTCGAGAAGCTTGGTCCTGATCATCCTACCGACATAGACCTTTAC
>JBAVVQ010000605.1:0-1696 GCA_049697375.1 Rhodomicrobium sp. | reverse complement strand
GCGTGGCCTTATCGACGACTACATTCATGACGAAGTATTCTACCGCGAGGGTAAGGCTCTCGGGCTTGACCGTGACGACGTCGTCATCCGCCGCCGTATGCGCCAGAAGCTTGAATTCATCGCCGAGGATATGAGCGTCGCGGAGCCGAGCGACGAGCAACTCGCGGCGTACCTGGCGTCAAATGCGGAACGGTTCAAGAGCGAGGACCGGCTGACGTTCACCCACGTCTATCTCAGCGCGGCGCGCCGGGAGGCGTTGCAACGCGACGCCGATTCGATTGCCGCGAAACTTGCAAATGAGCATCCGGAAATAGATGCAGAAACTCTCGGCGACCATTTCCTCCTCGGGGCGGAATTTCGGGCGATGCCTCGAAGCGATGTTACCCGCACATTCGGCGAGCACTTTGCCGCGCAGGTCTTCAGAATGGATCCCGGTCGCTGGCAGGGGCCTGTCTGGTCGAGTTACGGGCTGCACTTCGTCCGCGTCAGCGAACGCGCGCAAGGAGGCCTGTTGCCGCTTGATTCCGTGAAACCGGCCGTTCGCCGCGAGTGGATGAACGCGCATCGCCTGGAAGCCGAGCAAAGCCTCTATCGGACCCTCCGCGACCGTTATCAGATCGTAGTCGAAGCACTTCCCGCTGCGCCGGGCGCCAGGGATCAAGTCGCGCGGGCGACCGAATGAAGCGCGTCGCGGTCGTCCTGTCGTTCGTCCTTGCCAGCGCAATGTTCACCGGCTGCGTGCAAGCCCATGAGGTCCGCCCTGCTTACCTCGAATTACGCCAGACAGCGCCTGAAACCTACGACCTCTTGTTCAAGGTCCCTGCGCTCGGGGAAGAGCTGCGGCTCGCGCTTTACGTGACCTTACCCAACGCTACGCAGGATGTGGTTGCTCCCCGTGCATTTTTCACTGGCGGCGCCTATGTCGAACGCCGCACCATCCGGCGCCCCGGCGGGCTCTCTGGTGAAGCCATCGCCGTCGAGCGCCTGTCGGCGACGTTCACCGACGTGCTGGTGCGGGTCCAGGATCTCGCTGGCACGACGCATACCGAACGCCTTACGCCGACCAGCGCGTCCTTTGTCGTCAAGGCCGCGCCTGGAACGGGCGAAGTCGCCACTATTTATCTACAGCTTGGCATCGAACACATCCTCGGCGGCATCGATCATCTCCTGTTCGTTCTCGGCCTGTTGCTGCTGGTGAGGGGCGGGCGGCGTATCCTTTTCACGATCACGGCCTTCACAATCGCACACAGCATCACGCTGGCTGCCGCAACCCTCGGATATGTGCACGTGCCCGGCCCACCGGTCGAAGCCGCTATCGCGCTCAGCATCGTGTTTGTCGCCGCCGAGATCGTAAACGTGCGGCGCGGGCGCCCCAGTCTGACTGCCCAATGGCCCTGGGTGGTCGCCTTTTGCTTCGGGCTGCTGCACGGCCTCGGCTTCGCCAGCGCGCTTCGCGAAGTCGGATTACCTGTTCACGCCATTCCGCTCGCACTTCTGTTCTTCAACCTCGGCGTGGAAATCGGCCAACTGATTTTCGTCGCCTTTGTCATGGCGTTCGCCTGGGTGGCCGGAACGCTTGCCTCCACATGGTCGCCGGTGGGCGGCGTGCGGCTGAGATTCGCTCAAATCGACGTGGCGTGCGCGTACGTGATCGGCGGCGTCGCGACTTACTGGCTGGTCGACCGAACCATAGGGT
>JBAVVQ010000604.1:0-1726 GCA_049697375.1 Rhodomicrobium sp. | reverse complement strand
ATATAAAGAGGCCCGCCAGCTTTCGGCCCGGTTCCGGAAAGGCCCTCGCCGCCAAAGGGCTGAACGCCGACCACCGCGCCGATCATGTTTCGGTTGACATAGATATTCCCGGCGCGCGCGCGGTCCGTGACAAAGTCGATGGTTTCGTCGATGCGGGAATGGATGCCGAGCGTAAGGCCATAGCCCGTGCCGTTGATGCCGTCGATGAGATTCGGGAGGGCGTCGCGCTTGAACCGGATGACATGCAGGATCGGGCCAAAAACCTCGTGGGTGAGTTCCTTGATCGATTGGATGCGAAGCAGAGTAGGGGCGACGAATGTTCCGTCTGCGCAGGACGCCGGAAGCGGTGTCTGAAACAGAATATGGCTGCGTTTTGACTGGATATAGGAGTTGAGGGCAAGCTGGGCGCTCGCATCGATCACCGGCCCGACATCCGTTTCGAGCCTTGCCGGATCGCCGAGCTTTAGTTCAGCCATCGCGCCCTTCACCATCTCAAGAACGCGGTCTGCGATGTCGTCCTGAAGGCAAAGCACGCGAAGGGCGGAGCAACGCTGCCCCGCGGAGTCGAAAGCGGAAGCCAGCACGTCGGCGGTCACCTGCTCGGGAAGCGCCGACGAGTCCACGATCATGGCGTTTTGTCCGCCCGTCTCCGCGATTAGCGGGATGTTGCCGCGTTCCGCAAGCGTGCTTTGGATCGAGCGGGCCACCTCGGTGGACCCCGTGAAGACCACGGCCTTGGTTCTCGGGTCCGCGACGAGCGCAGACCCGATCACGGAGCCGCGCCCGGGAACGAGTTGGAGAACATCGCGGGGAATGCCAGCCTGATGAAGCAGGCGGACCGCCTCCGCCGCGATCAAAGGCGTTTGCTCCGCCGGTTTCGCCAGCACGGGATTTCCGGCGGCCAGGGCCGCGACGACCTGTCCGGCGAAGATCGCGAGTGGGAAATTCCACGGGCTGATGCAGACGGTGGGGCCAAGCGGCGTATGCGGCGCGGCGAGCGCGTTTCGAGCCTGCGCGGCGTAGTACCGGCAATAATCGACCGCTTCCCGGACTTCCGAGATGGCGTTCGGCATGGACTTGCCCGCCTCGCGGATGAGAAGGGCGCTCAGTCGTTCCATGGATTGCTCGATGAGGTCGCCGCCGCGTTCGAGGATGGCGGCCCGTTCGCCCGCGACTGTCTTGGCCCATCGCGGCGCTGCGGCCGCGGCGAAGGCCATCGCCGCTTCGACATCCTTTTCGGTTGCGGCGGTCGCATGGCCTGCGACGTCGGCATGATTGGCGGGATTTCGAATTGCCTTCTCGGCCTGCGGCTCAGCGATGGGCGCGGCAAGGATGGGCTCGGCCTTATGAGACGCGCCAGTCCTATCCGACGCCGTGCGCTCGAGCTCGCCGCGTGCGCCAGCATCCGACAGATCGAGTCCCTTCGAGTTCTTCCGCTCCGCGCCGAACAAATCGCGCGGCAGGACGATCTGAGGGTGCGGGGCGCCTGCAAGTCGTCTTGCCTCGGCGACCGGGTCGGCGATCAGCTCCTCAATGGGAATTCTTTCATCCACAAGCTGATGGACGAAGGACGTATTGGCGCCGTTCTCCAAGAGCCGCCGGATGAGATAGGCGAGCAACGTCTCATAGGTCCCGACTGGCGCGTAGATGCGGCAGGGCCGATTGAGGTTTTTAGCGCCGACCACGTGGCCATAAAGCGTCTCGCCCATGCCATGCAGGCACTGGA
>JBAVVQ010000603.1:0-1893 GCA_049697375.1 Rhodomicrobium sp. | reverse complement strand
GTCTGGAGAGCCTTAAGCGGCGCGTTCCGCGAACAGGAGACTTTCGTCCGTCTCGCGGCCGCGGGCCTTGTCATGATTTTCGGATTGCAGGCCTTAATCAATATGGCGGTAAATTTGAATCTGCTTCCGGCGAAGGGGGTCACGCTCCCGTTCGTGTCCTATGGCCGATCCTCGCTTCTCGCGACCGCGATCACTCTTGGCATGATTGTCGCTTTGACGAAGCGGCCCGTGTTCAAATGCGTCTCCCAGGCCTTTCCGGGGGTCGGGGGCTTGGCAATGACGCCCGGCAGGGAGACGCTTCCATGAGCTGCGGTTCGGTTATGCTGACGGCCGGTGGAACCGGCGGTCACCTTTTTCCCGCGCAGGCGCTTTGCGAGGAAATGGTTCGGCGCGGCTACGAGGTGGACCTCATCACCGATACGCGCGGTAACGTGTTTGGCGGCGATTTTCCGGCGCGGAAGATTTACAAGGTGCCCGCGGCGACCTTTCACGGGCGTTCCCCCATCGAGGCGACAAAAACGCTAGGGCTTCTCGGAAATGGCTTCCAGGCCTCGTACCGGATCATGGGGGAAGCCAAACCCAAGGCCCTTATAGGCTTTGGCGGCTATCCAACGCTCGCGCCGGTTCTTGCCGCCATGGGGCGCGGCATTCCGACCGCTATCCATGAACAGAACTCGGTGATGGGCCAGGCCAACCGCTTTCTCGCGCCGATGGTCAAGGCCATCGCGTGCTCCTTCGAGATCACGAAATATCTTGAAGGCAAGCTTTTGCAGAAAGCGCGAGTCACCGGAACCCCTCTTCGCAAAGCAGTCCTCGACTTGCAGAATATTCCCTATCGTCCGCCGGCGAGCCAGGCCCAGATCAATCTGCTTGTCTTTGGCGGCAGTCAGGGAGCGCGGTATTTCTCCGAAATGATGCCGCAGGCCCTGCAATTGCTGCCTCAGCAGATCAAGGACCGCCTTTTCGTCATGCAGCAATGCCGGGCCGAGGATATCGACCAGGTTTTCGACAGTTACGAGGCTTCCGGTGTGGCTGCGGAACTAGCGACATTCTTCGAGGATCTTCCGTACCGGATGTCGAATTCGCACCTGATCGTTTCGCGAAGCGGCGCTACCACAGTCGCCGAACTCTGCGCTCTTGGACGCCCCGCCATTCTCGTTCCGCTCCCGCATGCGAAGGACAACGACCAACTCGAAAACGCGACCCGGATGGAGAGCGCAAGCGCCGGCTACTGTTACCCGCAGAGTTCGCTGACCGCCGAAGGGCTTGCTGGAGCGGTGCGCCGTCTTTTCGAGGATCCTGCGGCGCTCGTGAGAACCGCAACGGCCGCGCATGCGCTTGCGAATTACAGAGCTGTTGAAAATCTCGCGAATCTCCTTGAAGAGTTAGCGGAAAAGCAAGGTTCGCCCGTGGGCGCAGAAGTAACTGCTTAAGAATCTGCTTCTATCATGGGGGAAAGCTGCCCGCAGGCGGTTGAGGAGAAGAGAGGACACGGCAATGAAAGACCCGCTTTCCGGCGGTCGTGTACATATTATTGGCATCGGTGGCATCGGCATGAGCGCCATCGCCGAGATTATGGCCGCGCGTGGCCTTGATGTTCAAGGCAGCGACCAGAAAGACGGAGCAAATCTTCGCCGCCTCTCGAGCAAAGGCATCAAGGTTTTTGTTGGCCAGTGCGCCGAGAATCTCGAGGGCGCAGCGACGGTGGTTATTTCGACCGCGGTCAAGGACACAAATCCGGAGCTCAAGGCTGCGCGCGAAAAAGGGCTGCCCGTGTTCAGCCGGGCCGATACGCTCGCCGTCTACGCTCTGCTCCTTCCACCGGCGGCCTGGTTTTCGCTGAAGGTCGGGCAGGACAACTCGATCGATCGCCTGATTGTCACGAGCGACCCC
>JBAVVQ010000602.1:0-2923 GCA_049697375.1 Rhodomicrobium sp. | reverse complement strand
CCGGACATTGGAACCCCTCAGGCCAGCGCCAGTTCACAAGCGCCGCATGGCAAAGCGTCTCGCTCCCATACAGCTTATCGAACTGGGCCTCGCTCATACCCTTCTGAAATTGAACTTTGTTGCGCGGCATGGGAAACCCGTTGCAAATCAGTTGTTCCTGTTTTGTTCCATAGCATACCCAATCCGGCTGACGCAAGTGCGTAATCAGGATAGAATTTAATGCCGGAATTATTTCATTTACTGGGACGCGCAAAAGTCCGTTAAATATGTTGAGACTTCGCATGTTAACCACGCTCGCGGGGTTCGCCGGCGCCGCGAGCGCGTTCTTGGCGTTCCTTCCCTCAATATTTCTCTTTTAGATCAAAGACTTATCATGTTAACTTTTCGGCAAGGCGCTTTTTCCTAGAATTCCGCTGAGCCAATGCGGGTTCATCCGAGGAATGACCGAGATGCCGCCTTTCACCTGTCAAGGTTGTCATGACAAGCTCTCTTAGATTTTCTGATTGTACTCGCCAATCTCCGGATAGGTGGAGAGGTGGGCGTCAAGCTCCGCAAAGATGGCGCGCATGTTCGCTTCGGAGGCGGGGCTTTCCACCACGACGACCAGCTCCGGCTTGTTGGACGAGGCGCGCACCAGCCCCCACGTCCCGTCTTCGAGCATGATGCGGATGCCGTTCACGGTGATGACATCGCGGATGGGCTGCCCCGCGAGCTTCTCCCCGCGTTCGGCAAGGCCCTTGAAATGCGCGATCACGCGCTCGACCACGCCATATTTCTTCTCGTCGTCGCAGTGCGGCGACATGGTGGGCGACTGCCAGGTCTTGGGCAGCTCGCGATAAAGGCCGGCCATGCTTTTTGAGGGGTTGTGCGAGAGCATGTCGCAAACGGCGATTGCGGAAACAAGGCCATCGTCATAGCCGCGGCCGAGCGGCGGATTGAAGAAGTAGTGGCCGGACTTCTCGAACCCGACGAGCGCGCCGGTCTCATGGCTGTAACGCTTGATGTAGGAGTGGCCCGTCTTCCAGTAGGCGGTGCGGGCGCCGTTCTTCCTGAGCACGGGGTCGGTGGTGAAAAGGCCGGTCGATTTCACATCCACGACGAAATGCGCGTCCGCGTGGCTGGCGGAAAGATCGCGCGCGAGCATCACGCCGACCTTGTCCGCGAAGATCTCGGCGCCTTCCTCGTCCACGACGCCGCAGCGGTCGCCATCGCCGTCGAAGGCGAGGCCCACATCCGCGCCCGAGAGCTTCACCGCATCCGAAACGGCGTGCAGCATCTTGAGGGATTCGGGGTTGGGGTTGTGGTTCGGAAAGGTGTAGTCGAGATCGGTGTTGAGGGGAACGACGTCGCAGCCGAGCTTCGTCAGCGCCTGCGGCGCGAAAGCGCCCGCCGTGCCGTTTCCGCACGCAACCACGACCTTCAATTTGCGTTTGAAGGGCTCGCGGTTCGTGAGATCGGCGATGTAGCGCTCGGCCATGTCCGCGTGGAAGTGATAGGAGCCGCCTTCGTGCAGCGCGACGCGGCCTTCGAGAACCAGGTCGCGCAGCGCGCTCATATCCTCCGGCCCGAAGGTCAAGGGACGCGCCATGCCCATCTTGATGCCGGTCCAACCATTGTCATTGTGGCTCGCCGTGACCATGGCCACGCCTTCGACCTCAAGCGCGAACTGCGCGAAATAGGCCATCGGCGAAAGCGCAAGCCCGATATCGTGCACCTCCGCGCCGCCAGCAAGCATGCCGGATATCAGCGCGTATTTGATGCTCGACGAATAGGAGCGGTAGTCGTGCCCCGTCACGATCCGCGCCGGCACGCCGCGCTCCCGCATGAGCGTCGCCATGGCGATGCCGATCGTCTGCATCCCCATCAGGTTGATTTCCTGCGGGAACAGCCAGCGCGCATCGTATTCGCGAAAACCGGTGGGCTTTACATAGGGCAGCCGCTCGAAATCGGCGGTGTTCGGCTTCAGATCCCTGCGCGGCTTCGGAAAGGCTTGGGCTGTCATGGCGTTTCTCCCGATTCGTCGGCTTTTGGATAGCTTGACGCCTGGAGCATGCCAAGGCCTGTTGCATCGGAACTGGGGATTAAGCTCGCTTCTGGGCTCATTAGCCAGACGCATGATGCTGTCCGGTTTCGAAGGTGCGCCCGGGCTTTGAGGCTGCGTTTTATTGCCAAGCACGTCCCGCGGGTGTTCCTGGCGCGCTCAACCCAGGTCGTTAGATCAAGATGAATGAGATCTCGGCAACGTTAAGCAAATACTGCACCTTTTTCGTCCTTTTCGCAGTTGCTGCGCTGACGAGGCTGGACTATCCTTGCCTTCAATCACTGAAATTTTGCTTTCGATCAAATGGCTTCGGCTTGTTGAGCGATGTCTACTTGGTTCTCAATCGGATGAACTTGGCCAGTCCCGATTGACCCGACTCCGTGTGTATTTGCTTAGGCATGGCGCCAATGCAAGATCAATCACAATCCAGCGCATGCGGCGCCGTTCGACTTGAACGGGCACGGCTTAACAGCCCGTGCCGGCGGCTTAGGTGTAAGCCAAAGGCGGTGTGCTCTGGTGTGCTCTTATGAATTAAGAGGCTGCCCCGGCGCGTAAACCGAGTTCCTCTTACTGCAAGGAGACCGCCGTGCCCGTGAGTTTCCGGCCGATGCGAGCAGAAGATAAGGAGCTGTTCACAAACTTGCTTCGATCGCTTCCCAGCAAGGACAATTATTACTTGCTGGTGGACGTGCAAAACGATCGAACCATCCAGCGTTGGATGGAGGGGGTTGAGTCCGGCGAGATAATCAGCGTGGTTGCGCTAGAGGGCGGCCAGATGGTTGGCTATTGCAATCTTAGAATCAACGATCCGCCGTGGATCCGCCATGTCGGCGAAATTCGCATGAGCGTTTCAGCAGCTCATCGAGGCGAGGGCATCGGCCG
>JBAVVQ010000601.1:0-2875 GCA_049697375.1 Rhodomicrobium sp. | reverse complement strand
GCGCCGCGAGAGCTACATTCATTGTTGTCTCCGTCACTATAGACATAAGGCCCCTGCGCCGATCTCGCGGGACGGCTGCAGCGCTCCAAAAGTTTCCGGCCCTTGCTGCGCGCGATCATTGTCCGCCATGCTAACCGGCAGCCGAAAACCCTCACCGGCGTCCCGGAGTGCGGAACGATCCGGCATTGCACAAATCCCCTCGATGTCGAGGATCAGAGCGACACGGCCGTTGCCTAGAATCGTGGCTCCGGAAATACCCGCTACAGGCTCCGCATTCTCAGAAAGGCTTTTCACCACAACCTGCTGCTGGCCGATTAGCTCGTCGACCACCAACCCTGCTTTCGAGCCATTTTCGGTCTCGACGACGACCACCAGCGCTTTCCAGGGTTCCGGTATCGCGCCCGGCACGTTGAGAATGCGATGAAGCGGGATAAGGCGGATGAATTCACCCCGGACAGCCACGACCTGCGAGCCACCCGTGATGGCGCGGACCTGGCGCTGGTCCGGGCGGATGCTTTCGACTATGCTCGCAAGCGGAAGGATGTACTTCTCCTTGCCAACAGCTACGAGCATGCCATCCGGGACTGCAAGGGTTAGCGGGATCACCAGCGTAAAACGCGTGCCTTTTCCTGCCGCGGAGTGAATCTGGATGCGTCCGCCGAGGTTGGCTATATTGCGGCGGACGACGTCCATGCCAACGCCGCGTCCAGAGACCTCAGTCACCTCCGCAGCCGTCGAGAAGCCGGGCGCAAAGATCAGATTATTAATCTCATCGTCGCTGAGTTTCGCATCCTCTCGGACAATTCCCTTGGCGATGGCGCTTTGAAGCACTCTCTGACGGTCTATTCCAGCGCCGTCATCAGCAATCGTGATCAGAATGTTTCCGGCGCGCTGGGCCGCTGAAAGTTCAATGGTGGCCATCTCAGGTTTGCCAGCGGCAAGCCGCGCTTCCGCCGACTCGACCCCGTGGTCGATGGCATTGCGGATCATATGTGTGATTGGATCGGTCAGCTCTTCGATGACGGTCTTGTCTACTTCCGTCTGGTCGCCGGAGGTTATAAGCCGCACATGCTTGTCGAGTTTCGAAGCAATGTCGCGGACGAGACGCGGCATTCTCGCAAAAACGGATCTCACGGGCTGCATGCGGATCGCCATCACGCATTCCTGCAGTTCTCTTGTATGTGCGGCGAGTTCCTCGCTGCCTTGAATCCATTGCTGGCGTTGTCCGCCACCCTGATCGGAGAGCTGCTGGGCAAGCATGGCCTGCGTGATCACGAGTTCGCCGACCATGTTGACAAGCCGGTCCACGCGCGCCAGATCGACCCGGATAGATGTTACTCCCTTCGAAGAGTGCGCTGCGGCGATGGGCTTGGGACTTGCCGGATGGGGATCTTCGCGCTGCGGCTTGACCTCGCCGGAAGTCTCGGCCGCCGGTGGCGGCGCCGCCTCAACGCATTCGCCCTCGATCTTAAGGGAGCAATCCTCATCGACAAATTCAAAGACCTCAGCAACAGACGCATAAGGCGCGGTCGTGCGTAAATCGAAAATGAACGACAGATACGCATCCTCGGGATCGAGGGCGGCAAGGTTCGGCAGATTTGCCAAATTGCATTCGATGCTGAGTTCGCCAAGCCGTTTCAACTCACGAATGATCAGAAGCGGCTCGTTGGCATGCCGAAAAAGTTCGCGATGGGGCTCGAATACAATCCGATAGTTCTTGATAGCGTCTTCTGGGTCTGGATCCGGTTCGGACCGGCCAACACTGGCGGGAGCTACCGTGGGTCTTTCCTGTCCGGCGGTGACCAACTCCTGAAGCTCGGAGGCGACGTCGGCGCTGAAGCCTTCGGGTACGTCCCGGCCAGCGCGCGCCGCTTCAACGAGTTCCGCCAGCACATCGCCCGCTCTCACGATGACGTTGAAAACATGCTCGGTTTGCTGGATGCGATTATCGCGCAGCCTGTCGAGCAGAGCTTCGAATATATGCGCAAACTCGACCAGCGCTTTGAAATTGAAAGCAGCGGCGCCGGCCTTGATCGAATGAACCGCCCTGAAAATCGCGTTCAGGGTTTCTGAATCGACTTCGCCTACGTGCAAAGACGAAAGCCGTTCATCGAGTTCCGGCAGGATTTCGGCGCACTCTTCAAAGAAGGTGGCCCGAAAGCGTTCGAATTCAGGGGACGTTGCTACGTTCGAGGACATCGTCTCAGCTTCCGATACGTTATGGGCACACTTTGTTGAGGACCTGCAGGAGCTTTTCGGGCACGAAAGGCTTCATAATCCACCCGGTGGCTCCGGCGCTTCGGCCCTGCGCCTTCTTGTCATCGCCCCCCTCGGTGGTCAGGATCAGGATTTGCGTGGCCTTGAATCTCTGTTGCGCGCGAAGACGCCGAACGAGGGTCACGCCGTCCATGTTCGGCATGTTGATATCGGTGATGATCGCGTCCACGGCCGTGCGGGCAAGCACGTCAAGGGCCTTGGCGCCATCCTCCGCTTCAACGACGTCGAAGCCTGCGCTTTTCAATGTGAAAGAGACCATGTCCCGCATGGTCTTGGAGTCATCCACGGTCAGGATGCGCTTAGGCATGAGCTTCCCTCCACTCTTGAAGCGTATGCGTAAGCCCCAGATCGTCGAATGCCGCTTCAAGGGCTGACGAGGGATTCATTAAAACGATTTTGCCGCCTTTCGATTTTGCCGATTGGGCGGTCGCAAGCAGGATCTGGATGCCGGGTGTCGTGACATGCGTTGTCTCGGAACCATCGAGATTCAGAATTGGAGTCAGCGTCAGGGCCGCAATGAGCCGCTCCTTCCAATCCTGGGCGTTCGCCAGGTTCAGAGATGCCGGCAATAGGAGCGTATTTGCTCGCAGCCCTGGGG
>JBAVVQ010000600.1:0-1980 GCA_049697375.1 Rhodomicrobium sp. | reverse complement strand
CCTACTAACTTCGCGGCAAGCTCTCATAGGCAATTGCGAGACATAAGCCACACTAGATACCTGTTTTTGCTAGTGTCCCTTTGTCTCCGAATTGCCGTGCGAGCGCGCTGCAAGTTGGGCGGCAATTCGGAGACGGGACACTAGCCTGGCGCATGGCCGCGCCAGAAGACGATGTTCTTCGAGATCATCACCTGAACGATCTCCCCGTTCTGGTTCGTTGTCGTCGTCTTGAGCGTCGCAATCGCACGGCCGGGCTTCGTTGACGAATGCGTTATATTGAGCACTTCCATTTCCACCGAGAGAGCGTCGCCGGGCCTGACCGGCCGTGGCCACGAAAGCTCCACCCCCAAGCCGATCGAGCCGCCAGCGAAAGGCATCGCGGCATCCACCAGCATCCGCATGGTCACCGCCGCGGTCTGCCAGCCGCTCGCGACGTGACCCTTGAAGAAGCTTGCCGTCGCGGCCTTCGGATCTGTGTGGAAGGGCTGCGGGTCGAACTCTCTTGCGAAAGCAATGATCGCCTCCTCGGTCAGCGTGATCGGGCCGGCTGTGAAGCGCATGCCGGGCGAGAGATCATCGAGGTAAAACAGGTCCTTGGACATGGGGTTGGCTCCAGGCGGGAGAGAGCTTACGGCATCGTACCGTTCGAAAATGGTGAACGACTCTCTCGTGACAATAGGGATGCAAACGGCGCCTGGAATGCAAACCGTGTTTCGACGTGGGATTGATCAGGCTTGGGGTTCTCTTGGCGCGCTTGCCCGGCGCAGACGGTCGTTGATGGCTTCCCCGAGACCCGCTTCGGGTATCGGCATGACAGCGATCGCGGAAGGCTCCAGCGCGTCCAGCGCTCGCAGATACGAAAAAAGATTGGCCGCGGCTTGGCGCAGGTCTCCGCTTGGACTGAGGTTGAGAGCCGTCTCAGGCGCAAGCGGACCGAATCCCAAAAGCGCCTCACCGGGCAGGGCGTCCACGGCGTCGAGCCGGACCGACGCTTGCGGCGCATAATGGCTGAGAAGCTGGCCCGGCGATTGCACTTTTCCCTTGCGGGAGTCCATGAGACGGCAGCCCAGAACCGTTTCGATATCCTCGCGGGCAATGGCTCCCGGGCGCAGAAGGGTGGGCCGCGGCGCGAGCGTGACAATCGTTGATTCAAGGCCAGCGTCCGATGGACCCCCATCGAGGATCATGTCCACTTCGCGTCCGAAATCCGCTTCGGCATGCTCCGCTTGCGTTGGGCTCATGCGCCCGGATTTGTTGGCGCTTGGCGCAGCGATGGGGACGTTCGCCGCCATAAGAAGCTCGCGCGCGACAGGATGGGCGGGAACCCGGATCGCAACGGCGCCGAGGCCCGCAGTCACGAGTTCGCTGATCTGAAACCGGGGATGCGCCGATAACGGCAGAACGAGGGAAAGCGGCCCCGGCCAGAAATTGCCGGCAAGCGCGAGCGCCTCTTCGCAAAATACGGCAACGCCAAGCGCCGCTTCGAGATCGGCGACATGGACAATCAGCGGATTGAAACGCGGGCGCCCTTTCGCCTCGAAGATGCGCGCTACGGCGCGGCCCTGTGTGGCGTCCGCGCCGAGCCCATACACCGTCTCGGTCGGGAACGCGACAAGGCCGCCCCCGCGAATGACCCGCGCCGCTCGCATTATCGCCGCTTTGTCTGCTTTAACGATCATGCCATCTCAGCGCAGCGCCGCCGCCAAAAGCGCAAATCCAACGTCACAATTCCAGAAATCAATCATTATCCTGCACTCTACAATAAGTCCGTAGCGATCGAATGCGTTCTCTTTGACGCTGCTCACGTTGGTTTACGACCCGCGTACACGCACGCTCTCAGTTTCTTGGCTGACACAAAAGTGCCATCGTGAAACCTCGATCTGGTTACAATTGCGGCACGACACTCCACATTGCCTCTAAGAAGCGAGAACGGAGACTCCCAATATGGCAGGCATTCGGTTATTGAGCGTGGCGTTGGCT
>JBAVVQ010000599.1:0-3414 GCA_049697375.1 Rhodomicrobium sp. | reverse complement strand
GCCAAACTTCAGGCGCCCGGTTTTCCGGCGCAATAGCCGCGCCTATGAAAGCGCCTGGGCAACTGTCAACGGTCCCCCACAGAACAGCACACGCCGGTCATGACGCTGGTGAGATATGCGGGCTAGGGCTGCCTCAGAGCATTCTTCGAACACAGGCTCGAGCCTCCGCCGCTCGTATGAGCTCGTTCGCAGGGATTTTTTCAGGCGCCAGCACGCGTCGCGCCTGCTCCACCCCTGTTATGGGCAAACGCCCCGGATCCAAGAGTCCGATCTGCACCAGGATCGAAGCCTGGTCCCAATAGATGCGTTCATATGCGACTTTGACGCCCTCAAAGCCGACGACAACGCAGACCGCGACTTCGACGCGCCGTCCGGTGGGCGCAACCCCAGGGATGACTGCTGGCATCTCGATGTCGTGTGTGAAAGCCAGAATGAGCTCATCCACCACCTGGTTGGCGCCTATGGTGCGCGAAACGGGCGTGATTGTCAGGTCGGAAGGCCAGTGACCTATGAAATACTCGCCGTAAAAATGGCGCACCTCCTCGCCGCCTTGGCCGCCGGTCATGACCGGTATCTGGGTGAGAACGGGGGCGTCAGTCATCGTCGCCATCGTGGCGTCAAGGTCGCGTGCCGCGAACCCTGCTGCTAGATGTGCGTCGACAACGGCTGCGAGATCAGTCGGGGCGCCGGTCATCTCTGATGGCCCCTTTTAGTGGCGACTAGCGGATTATAGCTTCGCCGCGTCGAGTTGTCTGGCGCGTCATAAGCACTCGCGCAGTACACCGAGCCGAGACCGGGATGCAAGCCGATTGGTATTGTACTTCGTAAAGCCGCCATGATTCCGGCGCTGACGAAGGCGGCCTTCAGCCTTTTTTGTGCCTCTCCACGATCGGGCCGCCGGCTTTCTTCCAGGCTGAAAAGCCGCCTTCGATGTGGCTGACCGACGTCAGACCCATGTCAAGCAAGGTCGCCGTTGCGAGCGCGGACCGCCAGGCGGACTGGCAATAGAGAATGAAGTGCTTGTCCGGAGCAAGGATCTCCTTGTGATAGGGACTTTCGGGGTCGACCCAGAACTCCAGCATGCCGCGAGGAGCGTTAAAGGCGCCAGGAATAGTTCCCTCGCGCTCAAGCTCTTGAGCTTCGCGAATGTCGATGAAGACAACCTCGGGATCGCCGAGTTTCGTTTGTGCTTCATCGACGCTGAGAGTGTGAATTCGCTCAAGTGCATCCTCGATCAACTGCTTGTATCCGCGTTTCAGCACGATGTTCGCTCCTTTATTTCCACGATACGTTTGACCCATAGGGATGAACCGCGCCCCAAGGGCGCCAAGCAATCCTCAGCGGAAGCGCTCGGGCATCTGCGGATTGTTTGCCGGGTTGGTGTCGTGCTTTGTCAAGCGCGAGACGATTGCGCCGCCGACGAGAGGTTGCAAGTCGGTCTCGAGCGCATCTGCGAGGTCCTTGGCGTACACCTCGTCGCCATTGACATAGAGCGTGAAGACCTTCGTGTGCTTGGCCTTTTTGGCTGGATCCTCAATGGCCGCCTTGGTCCATTTATAGAGGGGGAACTTGTCGACCCCGTGCTTTTCGGCGTCCGCGACATAATCCGAGAACGCATCGAACACCGACTTCATGGTCGTCTTGTGCCTGTGAAGAATGTCCGCAAGCGGCTTCAGGCTCGGGTCGTCTGTCTTGCGCCGTGCGATGTCGGCAAAGGCATCGTTGAGATAAATCCGGATTTGATACTGCAACTGGTCGTCCATCGCTGATCTCCAAGAATTGCGGCCGGCCGGCGAGTCGCCCTCATGTGATGTCGGAGGAGAGGATGCGCAACGCGTCATTTTCCTCTATTCATACGGCTTGGCAGGGCGATCATGAATCACGACAGCTACCCCGACAGTTACATCGCCGGTATTTTGCAGGAGGCGAAAAGCTTCGCCATGGTGGGCGCGAGCGTGAACACGCGGCGCCCAAGCTACTTTGTGCTGAAATATCTTCTCGCAAAAGACTATCGGGTTTTTCCGATCAATCCCGGTCAGGCCGGGGGCGAGATCCTCGGCCAGAAGATTTTTGCGCGCCTCGCCGATCTGGAACAGCCGGTCGACGTCGTGGACATTTTCCGTAACTCGGAGGCTGCGCTTGGAATCGTCCATGACGCCATCGCCCTAAAGGACAAGCTCGGCGTCAAGGTTATCTGGATGCAGCTTGGCGTTCGCAACGATGAGGCGGCCGCTCTTGCCGAGGCTAGTGGTCTCCAGGTGGTGATGAACCGCTGTCCGAAGATCGAATATGGGCGGCTGTCGGGCGAGATCGGCTGGGTTGGCGTCAACAACAGGCTTATATCCAGCCGGAAGCCCGTCATGCTCGGCAAGGGCTTTCAGCAGCTTTCCATTCGGCAGCCCAAGCCCTGATTTTCGTCATTGGCAAGCCCGGGAGCAATCGGCCCGATGGTCCGTGAGACAGGCGAGGCAATGCGCTGTTTTAAGCGTTTGCGCGGCGCGAATCGGCCGTGAAGCGGGAGCCGGCGCGCCGAACCATATGTAGGACTGCACCATTCCCGGCCCTGTCCTTGACAAGCGAGCATCCCGTCGCAATTCCGGATTGCGAGTTCTTTGCTCGCGGGGCTTTGCCTGCGCGTCTTGGATGGCTCTGTTTTTCGGAGCCGCAAAAAGGGAAGGCGCTTTCGGTGCTCGTGGCCGTTCCGGAGCAACAGGACCGGCAGGATTTTCGGGCCCATCCTTTGTTTCCGGCGGAGGATGGTCTCGCGCTCCGGCCTGTAAGGGCGCCGCTCCATCAGATCCGTGGGACGCGGGCTTATCGTTGGAGACGGATTTCAGCGTCTGATCGGCCGCTGGCGGCGGAGAAAGCTGAGATGAGTGCTGCACGGAATTCGCATCCGTCGCGCTTTCCACAGGGCCGGACCTGCGGTTTTGAGACTCGACGGTGAATATGGCCAAGCCCGCCAAACCGATCGCAAACAAGGCGCCGCAGGAAAGGACGGCGGTTCGAACTCTCAACGTGCGCGCCAGTCCGGCTTTCGTGGGCTTTCCGAAATCATCGATGTAGCCCTGATCATAGAGCTTGCGCGTTTTCGGATCGCCGAGAATAGAGGCGGCCCTCGAAATCTCTGTGAATGCGAGATGCATCACGTCGTCTCCATAAGCGCCTCCCGGTCGATAGGTCTCTTCCAGAACGCTGTATGCCCTGCGGATAGCCTCCGTGGATGCGCCAGGGGGCACGCCGAGATTTGCGTAAAGCTTACTATGGGAGGTGCTGTGGGGCGCTGTCTCTGATCGATCCATGGGAACACCCGTTACGCAATCCGCTGTCCACAGTGTCACGGCCCCTAGAGTGCGTCCGGAAAAGTGTGAAGCGGTTTTCCGATAGGACGCACCATAAAACAAAGAGCTAGAG
>JBAVVQ010000598.1:0-3589 GCA_049697375.1 Rhodomicrobium sp. | reverse complement strand
ATCTCGGTAGATCCTCATGCCGGCTCCAGTTGCGCGCAACCGGCGCCGGCATGAGACCATGGATAAAGATACCTTATGGGTTTAGCCAGTTCGACCGGGCCAAAATCTGCGGGCGCAGCGGCGGCTTTGCGCAAACTTGCCCTGAAGCGGAATAACCGCTGGTGCAGTGAGATAGCGATAGAGGAACGGCTTGCTATAATGCAGCCCATATGCGGCGCAAGCCCCTTGTTGAAATAGTGCCGTCCTCCCTTTTGAGATCGGCGTGCCTGGCGAGGAACGCAGCCACTTCGGCCTCAACCGCCTTGGCAAGCAGGCTGCGCGCGCCATTGCGAAGAGCCGCGGTGAGCGGATCGCTGAGCGATCCTGGCTGAACCAGTTAGACAATATTATCGTTGGACACGGCGTATCCTCGTTCGGTGGAGAAGTGGCTGGCTTGAATCACCACCACGATACGCCGCCTTCATCCTCCCCAACGTCACCAACATCCCCGCATAGTCCTGTTACATTTGGGGAAGTTTGAAATAGGGATGAATCATTGTAGACGGAGCCAAGAGCTGCGTTCGTGGAGGCGTTGCTCTTAAAACCATTGCAAGGGCTGGTGAGACCCTGAGAAGGTCGCTAAGGGGCTAGGCTAGGCGGGATGGATCAACGGGAAAGACGCGCGGTCCTCCCGGCAAGGCTCGCGCCGAAGCTGCGGTTTTGGACAGCGCTTTGCGCGGCGTTGAGCCTCCACGCCTGCGTGGGGCCCGATTTTCTGCCCCCCGAGGCGCCCGATATCGGAAGTTTTACACCCGATCGCCAGCCCAAAACGTTTTCAGCAAAAGGCAAGACGCAGCATCTAGACATCAACCGCGAGCTTCCCGCTGAATGGTGGGAGTTGTTCCACTCGCCTTCGCTCAACAGCCTTATCAATCGGGCGTTGCACGACAACCCGGACATCGAGGCCGCGCGGGCAGCCCTGCGGGTTGCTCAGGCCAATGTCTATGCGGAAGTGGGGCAACTCTTCCCACTGGCGACGGCCAACGAAACGAGCCAGGGCGGAAAGGTCGCCACCACACCTGGTGGCCTCGCTGGCGGCGTCGCCGCCCCGGTCGTCGGGCCTGGCAGCAGTAATCCGACCTATTATCAACTGCATACGGCGCAGTTCACTGTCGCCTACACCCCCGACATTTGGGGCGGAGTCCGGCGGCAGATCGAGAATCTCGAAGCCGTGAAAGTGAACCAGCGCTTCATGAATGAAGCGACGTTCCTCACCCTGACCTCGAACATTGCGGTCGGCGCGATCCAGGAAGCGTCGCTTCGGGCGCAGATCAGCACGACCGAACGGCTTGTAACGATATCCAAGGATATCCTTCAGAAGATCCGCCTGCAGCAGCAGGCCGGTCAGGTGTCGGGCCTGGACGTCGCGGCGCAGGAGGCTCTTGTGGCCCAGACCGAAGCGACGCTGCCGCCGCTTCGCAAAGCGCTAGCCCTGCAGCGCGACTCCCTTACCGTTCTCTCGGGCCATCTTCCCGGAGAAGGTTTGCCGGAGCGCTTCGAATTCGCAAACCTAAAGCTTCCACGGAAGCTTCCGGTCTCTTTGCCCTCAGACCTTGTATCCCAGCGACCGGATGTGCGCGCCGCCGAGGAAAGCTTTCATGCGTCCTGCGCGCTTGTCGGCGTTGCGATCGCAAACCGGCTTCCACAACTGTCTCTCACCGGGGATCTTGGCCGAAGCGGAACTGCGATTAACCAGCTTTTCAGTAATAACCCGGCTTTCTTCTTTTATACGGGTATAGCGTCTACATCTCAGGTGCTTTTTGATGGCTTTACCTTGCAACAGAGGCAACGCGCGGCGGAGGCGGGCGTCGATCAGGCAGCGGCAGATTACCGGCTGGCAGTTTTGACGGCATTTCAGAATGTCGCGGACACATTGTATGCAATCCGCTATGATAATGACACTCTCCAGAAGGCTGTTTTAGCGGAAGAGGCGACTGGAAAGACGCTGCAGTTGACGCGCACGCAGCTCAGTCAGGGACAGGTCGCGATTCAAACTGTGCTTGGCGCTCAAACATCGAATTTACAAGCATCGCTCATCGTCATACAAGCGCAGACGAACCGCTTTACCGATACGATTGGCCTATTTCAGGCTTTAGGCGGAGGCTGGTGGAATAGAGATTTGCCACCACCTACTCCTGAGCCTCAGGCTTGGCTCGCAAGCGTGGCGGGGCCGAGGCCTGAGCCGATAGAACGAGAGTATCCAGGAGCAACCGTCGCTGAAGCACGCTGCCCGTTAGGCGCCAAAGAAAAGTGTCCGGAGCCGTAACATGATGGGTATTCATGTTCCCTTATATAGAAGAGCATTTTTCTTATTCGGATTGGCCTTGTTTGCCGCAGGATTCGCGCGTCCCGCGCCCGCCACCCCATTAGCTCGCGTGAGCCCTGCCGCTGAGCCGAGCGTTGCGCTTGCCGATACGCAGCTTACCTCGATCAAGGTCGAACCGGTCGGACTGCACGCCTTTCCCCAAGAGATGCAAGCGGTTGGCAATATCGACTTCAACCAGGAGCTTCTGACTCAGGTTTTTACGCAATATCAGGGCCGCATCATCAAAGCTTTTCCCAAGGTTGGGGACACCGTAAAAAAGGATCAGCCCCTTTTTACAATTGACAGCACAGACCTTCTGCAGGCGGAATCGGCGCTGATTTCTGCGGCGGGCGTCCTGGAACTCAACACGAAGAATTTGGAGAGGCAGCGAAATCTGTTCAAACAAAACGCTACCGCTCAGAAAGAGTACGAGCAATCGATCTCCGATCAACAAGCGGCAGAAGGATCATACAGGGCGGCTCGTGGCGCGGTCATGGTTTTCGGCAAGACCGATGCCGAAATGGACCGCATCGTGAAAGACCGCAAGGTTGACGCAACGCTTACCGTGTCATCGCCGATCACCGGCCTTGTCACCGCCCGGAATGCTGCTCCGGGCCTTTTCGTTCAGCCGGGAAATCCTCCGCCGGTTTATATCGTCGCGGACACGTCGATCATGTGGATGATCGCGAATGTGCCGGAAAGGGAAGCTGCCGAGTTGAAAGTGGGACAGGAGGTCACTGCAAGAGTTTCGAGCTATCCAGGCCGCTCGTACAAGGGAAAAATTGTAACCATCGGACCGAATGTAGACCCGAACACGCGGCGTGTCTTTGTCCGCTCCGAAATCGCAGACCCGGATTATGATCTCCGCGCGGGCATGTTCGCGACCTTCGTTATCACTCTGGCGCCGCCGAAAAAGGCGCTCGCAGTCCCGCAGGATGCCGTTGTTCGCGAAGGCGACGGAAGCATGACCGTCTGGACAACGAAAGACAGCCACACGTTTTTTCAGCGCGTGATCAAGACCGGGTCGATGAGCGACGGCTTCACAGAGGTTCTCGAAGGGTTGAAGTCCGGGGAACTTCTCGCCACGGGGGGCTCTATTTTTATCGCCAATCAATACGCCAATGCTGGCAACTAGCTAGTGGCCTCCGTCATTGATTTTGATGGCTAGTTCTGAATCTCTGTCGCCTCAAAGCAGCGATGGGGGTGATTCGTGGCCGGAAACAAGATCGCCGTTAAGAAATACGT
>JBAVVQ010000597.1:0-1876 GCA_049697375.1 Rhodomicrobium sp. | reverse complement strand
ATTACAATCTGTACGAAGCGGCGGACTTCCGCGCGGGTCCGGCCGGCAACCTCACCTTGCAAAGCCGGCTTCACGGCCAGGACATCGATCTGCGCCTCGGAAAGGCCGACGTGGATCTGCAAGGCGGCGCATTCGCGGAGTATTACCCGGTAAACTCCATTCGCACGCGGGCGGAACTTCTCCAAGGCGTCACGGGCAATATGGGATTTGCCGTCAACCTTTCCGCCGATTACATCTGGCGGCCCGCCGCCGACTGGACGCTCACCTTCGGCCCGCGCGCGCAGGTTGTTAACGATCAGTACGCGTCGGACTATTTTTCAACTCAGATCGCTTTCCGGAACAATAATGTCTATGTGCCGTACCGCGCCGAAGGAGGCGTTTTGACCTCCGGAGCGGAGTTCACCGGCAAATATGACTGGACGGCGCAGGTTACGACGAAGTTTTACATCGATTACAACCAGCTCATGGGCGACGCCGCGGATAGCCCGCGTGTGGCCTTGAAGGGAAGCAGCGAACAGGTCGTCCTCGGCGTCGGCGCAACCTACAAATTCGCCGTCCAGCCGTAAATTGCAAAGCGGCTCGCCGGCACACACGCCGCCATCCAGATGATGGATGCCAAAATGCAACTTGCTTCGATCTTTGCGCCGCAGGATTGAAAATAGGGCAAGCCAAATCGGCGTTGTTCCTTCATCTTCTCGGCGATCAACATTGCACAAGGCAAGTGGCTATGGTTGGACTACGGCGAGCTGCTGCGTGTATTGCGTTTCTCGGATTATCCGTTGGAGCCGCACAAGCCACCGGTCTGTGGGGGGACAATCCCGTTTCCCTGAAAGACGGGCCGGGCGGCTCATATTGGGTTGTGACCGTCGGCGGATATGGCGCCGCCGAGCCGGCGTTCCCGGGGGCGAAAAGCTATATGGGAACCGGCCGGCTGATCTTCGACTTCTATCGCGCCGGCGACAGGGAGTGGCTGACGCTCCCGAACGACGCCGCCAGCTTTACGCTTTATGAAGCAGGCAATTTCCGCGCCGGTATTGCGGGTGACTTCCTCCCCGGCCGCTTTCAAAACAGTGGCGACGCTGTCCACGGACTTCACGATGTCGACTACACGGTCGAGGTCGGTGGATTTATGGAATTCTACCCCGTACCGTTCGTTCGCACGCGCGCCGAGCTGCTTCAAGGCGTAACGGGAGCGGACGGTTTTACGGCGAACCTCATGGCGGACTTCATCTACAGGCCGGACCCTCAGTGGCTTCTCACGGTGGGACCAAGGCTGAAATTCGTCGACGACCAGTATAACGCGGCTTTCTTCTCGATCAGTCCGCTGGATTTCATCCGGTCGAGTTTCTCCGGCTTGCCCTTCTTGCGGCCCTTTACAGCGGCAGGCGGCCTCTATTCGGCGGGCGTCGATGCGACCGTTCGCTATAACCTGACCGAGCGCGTCTCGCTCAGGGCCTTCGCCGAGTGGAACAGGCTTCAGGGCGATGCCGCGGACAATCCTCTCGTGCAGCTTCGGGGCACCGAGGACCAGTGGCAGGTGGGCGTCGGCGCGGCCTACAAGTTCAACTTCGCATTCTGATTAGCGTCCTTAACTTTGGGGTCTCGCCTCCCGGCATCGAGGCGAGGCCTTTTTTCTTTGGCGCTCGCCTCGTGGCGCGGCGGGCGCGCATTCCTGTACGAAACCTGATCGCAGTATGATGAGTTGTCCTCTCGAAAAGGGGAAGGCGCATATGATCCGCGCAGGTATTGGCGGGTGGACTTATGAGCCGTGGCGCGGGACGTTTTACCCGCCAAAGCTGCCGCATGCGCAGGAACTGGCCTTTGCAAGCCGCGCGCTCCCGGCCATCGAGATCAACGGCACCTTTTACCGTACGCA
>JBAVVQ010000596.1:0-1568 GCA_049697375.1 Rhodomicrobium sp. | reverse complement strand
GTATACGATTACGCTGGCGTCAAGCTTCTGATCGAAGACTTGTTTCCCCTTCGGGCGGATGTCATCAATCGCGCCTTTCTCAAGCCGTCGATCCGTCCGGTCGCGGAGCGGGAACTTATTAATGCCTTCTGAGAATGCCCAGCAGGCGGCGCTTCTCGACATTCGCGACAACATCATGTTCGCGCAAAGCCTCGTGAGCGGCGCGCCTTATGAGGCGTTCCGAGACGATAGGGTCATTTTCTATGCCGCAACGCGCTGCCTCGAAATCATCTCCGAGGCGTCGCGGCGGCTTGGTCCTGATGTCAAGACACGTCAGGCGCATATCGCTTGGAGAAAAATCGCCGCCGCTGGAAACATCTACCGGCATAATTATGAAGACGTGCAGCAAGCGCTGGTCTGGAGCACCATCCATGATGACCTGCCGGCGCTGCTCTTGGCTGTCGAAGCCGAAATCCTGCCGGAATGAACTCGAGATAAGGGCGGTTTTCGGCCAGGAGGGCGCCTATCCCAGTCAGCCTGACAGGCTGAGCTGTCCATCGGCTTCCAAAATTGACCCCACGTATTACCTCACGAGCGAATGTTACCCGGGCGAAGCTTGCTCGACGCCGGAAGCTGTGGGCGGGTCGGGCCTCCCATAGCCCGAGCCGTCCACAGCTCTGGGCTCCTGGTAGCTGGGCATTGGGATGACCGGATCAGCGCTGGCAAGAAGTGTTTCCGCCGCCTTCTTCCGGAGCGCTCTCAGCAGCCGCTGCACGATCGAATGCTGCTTGGACCCAAACGTTTCGGGATCGCGCTCGGCGAGACGAGACGGCCGACGATGGCGATGGCGGTGAGCTGCGGCTCTGACGTCAGCCAGCACTTGATCAGATCCACATGCGGATCGAGCTTTGATGGCATCCGGACCCGCGTCTTGTACTTCCGCTTCGGCTTCCGCTGGGTTGCGCGCGGCTCAAACCTTGTGGCTGCTGAACCGAGGGTCCTTGCAAAGTTGTCCGCATCTGGCGATAGGGAGGATGCCGGCGGCTGTGCCGCTCCATTGACGCCGCGACACGCGATGCGATCGCCGAGCTCTTGCTGGACGGCGCGGATCTCGGCCAGAAGCGCCACTGGATCCAGCATTCGGTATTGCACGCGCAGCCTTCGCTTCACGATTGCTGGAACTTGGTTATGTCTCAACGCGCGTTCATACGGCGTCAACGGATCATGGTAGCGCTTGATGATCTTGGCGCCCTCCCGGCGCTTCTCGGCCAGCTTGAACGAGGGCAGGAAGAAGTTCACGTAGAGCCGCGCCGCTGCATAAAGGAGCCCCATCGCTTCGGCCGTCTCGACGCCCTCGAAGCGGCCGTAACCGATCAGACGGCGGACAATCGAGCCGTTCTTCTGCTCCACAAAGGCTTGGTCGTTCTTTTTATAGGCGCGAGAGCGCGTGACCTCGATCTTCTGCTGCCGGCACCAGGGCACGACGACCTCGTTCATGAAAGCGCTATCATTGTCGAAGTCGACGCCTCGTAATAGCCAAGGAAACAAGCTTTGAGCGCGTTTCAAGGCCTCGACGACAAGGCTTCCAT
>JBAVVQ010000595.1:0-2222 GCA_049697375.1 Rhodomicrobium sp. | reverse complement strand
ATTTTCACCCCCGGCTTAAAGGGATTGGGGACAAACGCAATAGGGAATTGGGTCACGGTGCTTCCCATATGCTTCCCAATCAACAATGCTGGGGAGCAGAGGGTCCAATAAATCAATCTAAGTCCTTGATTTTATTGGTGAGCCCAGATGGATTCGAACCATCGACCCTCTGATTAAAAGTCCGTGTCCATAGCCTTTTCTAAGCCCTTGATAACTGACGAGATTCGGTTTTTCGTGCCACCTACGCATTGAAAAATAAGGAAACACCTTGCCGTTCCACGGTTTTTCGCGGAAGCTAACGGAAGCACAATGACGCATTTCGTACTGACGAATTGCTGACGAGAGAAACCAATGGCGCAGAAACTGACCGATCCCATCATCAGAAAGGAAGCAGCGCCGGAAAAGGGCGCGCGGACCTTGTTTGACAGCGAAGTGAAGGGTTTCGGCATTCGCATATTCGCGCCGACACAACGTAACCCGGAAGGTGCTCGTTCCTTTTTCTTGAACTATCGCGCGAACGGCATCGAGCGGCGTGTCACCATCGGCGAATTTCCTTTGCACAAGGCCGCAGACGCCCGCAATGAAGCCAGGGAGCTGCGCAAACGGATTGATGCGGGCGAAGACCCTGCCAGTGATCGGCGCAAGCGGCGTGATGCGGCAACGGTTCAGGATTTGCTTGACCGTTATGTTCAAGACCATCTGCCCAAGAAAGCATGTTTCGGCACATGGCGTGAACGCGACGAGCGCAAGATGCTTGACCAAATCGGCGACAGCTTAGGCCGCGGGCGCAAGGTCGCCGATATCCATTCAGCCGATATCGAAAAGATGCACCAGGTTATTTCCCAGCGCGCTCCCGTCCGGGCGAATCGCGTCCTGGCTCTTACCTCGAAATGCTTCTCTTTGACCCTGATGCTGCGAGCTGGCGAGCATGAACCATGGCGCACAGCCGCACAAGGCAACCCCTGCAAGGGCGTCGCCCGCAATCGCGAAGAAGGCCGTGACAACTTCTTTAAAGAAGCCGAGATCGCAGCTATCGCGGATGCGCTCGATCTGGCAGACGAGAAGGCGTGCGCCGATGCCGTCAGGTTAATCATGTTGACGGGATGCAGGCCGATTGAAGCGATGCGTTCCAGATGGTCAGAGTTCGACGCTGAGCCCGGTTTCTGGGTCAAGCCATCATCGCACACCAAGCAGCGCAAGACCCACAAGGTGCCGCTCGGTGCCGCCGCTTGGGCGCTGATTGACGCGTTGCGAGAAAACCGCACCGAATCGTCTTGGGTATTTCCAGGCCGCGACCCAAGCAAGCCCGTCACGACTGTGAAGAAACTGTGGGGCATGACTCGGAAGAGGGCGACGGTGCTTCTGTGGCTCAATTCACCAAACCCTGCCGTATCCGGCTTCATTTCGAGTCTCCTGGAGCAAACTGGTAGGTTGCCTACTATCGAGGAAGCGACGGCCGCTGCCGCTATTGCGAAGGTTGCCTTGCCTTCATCGCTAGAGCGAGCGCGCATATACGATCTGCGGCATACCTTCGCCAGCGTCGGCGCGGGTGCTGGTATGGGGCTTCCTATTCTCGGACGGCTCTTAGGGCATTCACAGCCGAAGACAACCGCGCGCTATGCACATTTGGCTGACGCACCGATGAGCAAGGCCGCCGAAGTAATCGGCGGGATGATCGCCAGCGCGGTCAGCTCTGTGGAGCGCCGGAAGGCGAGCCGACATGGCGCCGGATGACCCGCTTCGGAAACGCATCGAGGTAGTATTGCGCGCCTATGCCTTGCCGGGCCGCGAAGATCGCACCGCCTCCCATATCGACAGGATCACTCATCTCGCGAAGATCGCAATGTGCGTCGAGATAGATCCGCCGCCCCAAGCCTCCCGCAAGGTGGGAGAGCGGGGAGCATCAACGCTTGCACTTCAAGCGTTCATGGAAGGGCTTTGCATCGCCTATGCCGATCTGACCGGTAGGCAGCCAACGGGGTCAACGAATCGCGGGGGGTTCCGCGAATTTGTGATGGGCATGGACGAGGCCACGGGGCGGTTGGTGGCTATGCCCAAAGAGAAAGACAAACCATGGGAAGCGCTCGGCATGAGCCGGGCGACTTGGTGTCGGTACGGAAAGCCGGACAAGCCGGGCAAGCCTTCGCCCAAGCTTCGGGGGGCTGTGTCCAAAGAGGAGCAAGAGGAGCGTAGAAAACGCCTCACCTATGCAGTACGGCTCG
>JBAVVQ010000594.1:0-2243 GCA_049697375.1 Rhodomicrobium sp. | reverse complement strand
AGGACGGTGGCGGGTTGGACCTCTACACGTCGAACGGCGGCGGTCATATCTGTATGCAGGCGGACCTTTCCTGGCACAGCTAGGCGGGGCCGGTCGGATTGGCGCGGAGAAGCCCTCCAGCGCACTTCGTCACGATTTTACGGGACCGGCGACGATTTTCGCCTCCCGCAATTTGCCGATCTGGGTGTCGCCGAGACCTAGCAAACTCGCCAGAACCTCGTCCGTATGCTCTCCGAGGAGGGGAGCCCGGACCGGCTCACCCCGCGGCGCGCGCTCGAAATCAAGCGGCGAGCCAGGCACCAAGTAACGCCCTATTCCGGGCTGATCCAGTTCGCGGAAGACCGGATTGGCGGTGGAGCAGCGCGGGTCTTCGCGCAGCATCTGGCGAAAGGTCTGGTAAGGCCCCCAGCACACGCCAGTACCCGCGAATGCGGCCTTGATCTCGTCGAGGGTCCGAGCCGAAACCCAGGTGTCCAAGACCGCCGAGATCACGTCGCGCGCCCGGAAACGATCGCCCTCGTCCTTCAAATTCACGCCGAGCAGCGGCTCGATCATGGCAAAGCGGTCAGCGAGCCCGGTAACCCGCCCGAGTTCCGTCCACATCCGGTCGGTGATTGCGACGATGTAGATCAGCCGGTGATCCTTGGTCTCGAAGTCGCGCCCATAGGCGCCGTACAGGTAATTGCCGAAAGCTGGGCGGTCTTCGTGCATCAGTTCGGCCTCTGCGATGTAGCCGAGATTACCGACCATTGCCATTGCCACATCGGAGAGCGCGATCTTGACGAGCTGGCCCTCTCCAGTGAGCCGGCGGTGCCGCTCCGCGGTTACAAGACCAAGCGCGGAGGTGACCCCCGCAATGGCGTCCCAGGCGGGAAGGGCGTGATTGACGGGATGGGCCGCGTCGCTGTGGGCCGGTCCGGTCGAAAAGGGGATGCCGACCGCACAGTTGACCGTGTAGTCGACTGCGGAGCTGCCGTCCGGGCTGCCGACCAAATTGAGCATGATGAGATCGTGCCTGCGCTTTTTCAGCGCCTCGTAGCCGAGCCAGCCGGAGGCGGGAAAATTGGTGAGAAAGATTCCATTGCCGGTTCCCGGCGCCGTTATCAGCGCGGTGATGAGTTCCTGACCTTCCGGCTTTCGGGTGTCGACTGCAATCGATCGCTTTCCCTTGTTCAGGCCGGCCCAGTAGAGGCTGTTGCCATGCTGATCCACCGGCCAGCGTTTTGCGTCGAGCCCGCCTCGGATAGGATCGAACCGGATCACGTCGGCGCCGAGCTGCGCGAGAGTCATGCCGGCGAGAGGCGCGGCGACAAACGCAGAGCCTTCGATGACGAGCAGATCTTTGAGGATACGGTTCATGCAGACCCACCTGGTAACGATCCTGAAGAAAATGGCCGCAGTCGACAGCGTTGAGAAGCCGGCCGCCGTTCTCTTGAACCAACCGATTGTACAGGCGAACCGCAAGAGCAACACCATTGCATTTGTGATGAAGCTGTGCGCCCGTGAAAATTGTCCCCGTGGCGAGGAGCCTTGTCATACTGGCGGGCGTCGCCTCGGCATCCATCGTGATAATCCTGACCCCGTACTGCGCTAACCCGAGCGAGAGCTGAGGTGTCGGCGATTACCGGACAATCGCGACAAATGGTCGAGCATTACGCAAAGCAGGTGAATCAAAAAAAGCTGGCAGCCGCGGCTGTGCTCAAATGGGAAAGCGCGGAAGCGGGACGTACCGGGAACGAATTCGACCCGAATTTGTAAAACATCGCCTCGTGGCTTGTAAAACGCCGACGATGTTCTCGTTTGTTCCGAGCCTAAGTCCTTGATTTAAATGGCGCACCGGAGAAGATTCGAACTCCTGACCCCCAGATTCGTAGTTTGTGTTTTCGGTTCCCCTCATACCGCCATCGAACCGCAACTTCACGCAGATTCAGCGAGTTAATCCGACAGCATCCGCCACGATGATGCCACCAATATCCCGCAACATGTTTGCCAATTGTTTGCCAGCGGCCACCATTCTGGGGGTCACGGCCCCAAGTGAGGGAGCAGGCGATGGCCGACATCGTGCACGCGAAAATCACCAAGGCGACGATGGACCGGCTGCGCCAGGGCCAGCTCATCCGTGACACAGAACTGAGCGGTTTCGGCGCTCGTTGCCGTCAGGGTCCCCCCGTTTACTTCCTCCAGAAGCGGGTCGCGGGCAGGCTGCGCTGGCTCACTATCGGAGTGCATGGTGCCCCGTGGAC
>JBAVVQ010000593.1:0-13420 GCA_049697375.1 Rhodomicrobium sp. | reverse complement strand
CCGCAAAGGCAGAGAGCCTTTCCTGCAAATCTTCGATGGTGGCGTGGAGCTTTCTTCGCCAGTTCGGTCTCTCGTGATCCGTGCCGGGGAGGTTCACGGCCGTGAGTTCTCCCGCGACGTCATCGATTTGTTCGACGGCGATCAGCGAAGACGCCCGGCCGAGAAGACGATGCGCGGCGGCGGCGACCGATGCATCGATGGGGCCGTCGAGATCCGCGCCATCAGAAAGTTGCTCGCGCTGCAGAAGGCGAAGCAAGGCCTGCTTGTCGGCAGCGCGCGTCGCCGTCGCTGCCGTGGTCTGTTCCGCGGTCATGAGGCCGAGCGCTTCCTTTTCGCGCATGTCTTCGCCCTCCCACCAGCCTGCCAGCGTCGGCAAATCATGGGTGGACAGGCAGGCGAGCGATTTTTGCGGATAGGCGGTGGGCGGCGTGAATTCCCGCCCGCTGCGCTCGAACCAGAATACGCGGTAGCTCAAAATATCGGCTGCCTCCATTGTCTCGCGGAATCCCACCGGCACTGTGCCGAGGTCTTCGCCAACCACGACGCAGCGCGCGCGCTGGCTTTCGAGGGCGAGCTGGCCAATGAGGTCGTGCACGGGATAGGAGAGATAAGCGCCCTCCAGCGCCTTCGCTCCCTTCGGGATGACGAACAGCCGCCTGAGCGCCATGGCGTGATCGATCCTAAGCGCTCCGGCATAGCGCATATTGGCGCATGTCAGCTCGTTGAACGAGGCATAGGCCGACCGCTGCCAGGCGAGGGGATTAGGCGGCTCCACACCCCAGTTCTGGCCGGCTTCGGCGAAAGGGTCGGGCGGGGCTCCGACGGAGGACGCTCGCATCAACTGATCGGCATTGGCCCAGCACTCCGCCCCATCGGGCGCGGCGCCGACCGCCTGATCGCGATAGAAACCAAGCCACAGGCCGCTTTTGCGTCCCTCAGCCTCGGCGCTGGCGAGTTGGCGCTCGCAAAGCCATTGCAGGAAAAGATGAAACCGGACAAGCGACGCATTTTCCTGCTCAAAGGCCTTGAGCGCCGCTGGATCGCGCTTCGCAAGGCCCTCGGGCCATGCCGTCCATCGCCGTCCATGCCGGCTTTCGCTGATCGCCTGAAAGCAGGCGAAATTGAAGAGAGACACGCCGCCCCTTGCGACGAACGCGTCGAAGTCGCGCGAGAGGTCGCTGCCGGGCACGCGGGTTTCGAGGTCTTCAAAGTCGGCGAAGGCCGCGTCGAGAATTTCCCGCTTCACCGCCCAGACCGCAGGGTAATCGACGCTGGCGCGCGACGAGAGCGCGCCAACGCGGTTTTGCTGCTTGGCGAGGGCAGCGGCGCAGCAGCCTCCACCGAACAGGGACGGAAGGCTTTCGACATCGATATAGATCGGATCCAGGAAGCGGCGGTCCGAGGGATAATAAGGGCTGGCGCGCTCACGGTCGCCCGGAAACAGCGCGTGCAGAGGATTCAGCCCTAGGGTGGAGAAGCCCGACCGGCCCGACATTCCGGCGAACTCTCTCAGCGTCGTAAAATCCCCGATGCCCTGGTCCCCGGCGCGGCGCAGGGAATAGAGCTGCGCGGCGACGCCCGTCGCCTTACTGCCAGACCGGAGCGCGTCCGGCAGATAGCACTGCCCTGGCGAGATGGTGAGGCAGCAGGCGATCTCGGGACGATGCTCAAGGACGATGCGGTGCCGCCCAAGAGGTTGAGCCGGGAGTTTCGCAATGGCGGCCTCGGTCAGGCGGCCGTCCAGGGCCGTGAACGGCTCATACTCGATATCGCCGGGCCCGAGCGGGATGACGCTCGCGCTGCCATCCTCGCGCTGAATATGCAAAGCCCCGGGCGCGCGTCCATTGAGCAGGGGAAGGCGAACTTTGACCGCTTCCTCTTCACGGACAACAAGGCTCCAGGGAAGGGCGCGGCGATCGTGATCGTCAGCAAGACGTATAAGGCTCTCGCGGGCCTCGCTGCTGTTGCCAACCGGAAACCCCATGTCAGTCAACAACGCGATCTTCGTCTCGGAGGGCACGACGTGCCGATTGCCCGCGATATCGTGCCAGTCCGCCGCGATCCCGGCCGCGCCGGCAAGCTTTTCGAGCAGATCGCGCGCGACGCCTTTTATTGATTTGATTGCGGAGCGAGATTTGTCCCCAGACCGCTCCTCAAGGATAGCCACGGAGCGCGGCGCAACGGTGATCTTGGCTCGCCCCTCGAAAGTGCGTCCCTCCCCGCTGTCATCCTCGCGCGAAGTGTCCACGCAGGAGCGCCACACGCAGCCTGTCTGCGCTTCAGGCAATGTCACCTCAATCGACGCCGAGCCGGCATGCAGAATGGCGATGACGCGATCGGCCTCATGATTCTCGTCAGCCGGGGCGTAGAGCGCCGCAATGACGGTGTGAAGGTTGCCGTTGCCCCAGTCCTCCGGCTGCATCGGAATTCCCTGCGACGTCAGCCATTGTACATCTGGGATGAGAGAGGCGTCGGCGGCGGCGCCGGTCAGGAAGTGATCGCGCGTGAACGCGGGATGCGCCTTTCGCAGCGCGATCAGCTTTGCAGCGAACGCTGCCAGCGACGCATCCGACGCCGCCCAGTTCATCCAGCTTGTTGCGTTGTCCTGCGCGTAGGCATTGTTGTTGCCGCCCTGCGATTGGCCGCTCTCGGAGCCCATCGCCAGCATGGGCGTGCCGCGCGACAGAAGGAGCGACGCCAGCAGGTTGCGCTGGTCGCGCCGCCTGGCCGCTAAAATGGCCGGATCGCCGGTTGCGCCTTCGACGCCGTTGTTCCACGAGTAATTCGCGTCGGTTCCGTCGCGGTTTTCTTCGCCGTTGGCCTCATTGTGTTTGCGCTCGTTCGAAACGAGGTCGGCCAGCGTGAAACCGTCGTGTGCGACGATGAAGTTGATGCCGGAAGAGGGCCTGCGGTGCGGGCCGAAAATGTCGGACGACCCCGCGAACCGCGTCACGGCGCCGGGCACAAGGCCGCCGTCGCCACGCCAGAACTTTCGCATCGCGTCGCGGAACTGGTCGTCCCACTCACGCCAGGGTTCGGGGAAGCCGCCAACCTGATATCCGCCGGGGCCGATGTCCCACGGCTCGGCGATCAACCGCACGTTCCGCAACACCGGGTCCTGCGAAATTGCGGTGATAAGCGGCGCGGACGCATCGAAGCCATTGTCGCTGCGGCCAAGAACGGTGGCGAGATCGAAACGAAAACCGTCAACGCCGCCAAGCTGGACCCAGGTCCGGAGCGCATCCATCGCCAGACGCACCAAGGGCGGGCGGTCGAGCGGAAGCGTGTTTCCGCACCCCGTATCGTTGATGAAAAAACGCTTGTCGCGTGCGAGGCGATAATAGGTTGCGTTATCGAACCCCCGCATCGACAGCGTCGGCCCGTGTTCGCCGCCCTCGCCGGTGTGATTGAGCACCACATCCACGATGACTTCGATTCCCGCGCGATGAAGGGCGGCGGTGCAGCGGCGGATCTCGTCCCAGCCGCCGGGCGCGAGACGCGGCTCGGGCGCCATCAGCAGGACGGGATTATAGCCCCAGTAATTCGTGAGGCCGGCTGCATTCAAGTGCGATTCACCGACCCAGGCGGCGCAAGGCAGGACCTCGACAGCCGTCACGCCGAGCTTCACGAGGTAATCGATGGCGGCCGAATGAGCGAGGCCCGCGAACGTTCCGCGGATCGCCTCTGGGATGCCCGGATGCGTTTTCGTAAAGCCCCGAACGTGCAATTCGTAGATGACCGTATCCGCCCAAGGCCGCCGCGTTACGATCCCGGCATCTGCCGCCGTCGGGCGGATCGCGATCGCCTTCGGCATGCACGCCGCGCTGTCGGTAGGATCGAAGCTCAGATCCGCGTCCGGGCCGCCGGGTTGATAGCCGAGCATCGCAGGCGCGAGCGAGAAGGGGCGATCCAACGCCAGCGCATAAGGGTCGACGAGAAGTTTAGCCGGGTTGAAGCGGAGGCCCTCGCGCGGCTCATTCGGCCCATGCGCGCGAAATCCGTAGCGCTGCCCGGCGCTTATGCCCTCAAAATGGCCATGGAAGACGTTGCCGGTACGGCACGGCAAGCGCAACCGTTCGACCTCGGCCTCCCCCGAAGCGTCGAAGAGGCACAGCTCGATTTCAGTGGCGTGCGCGGAAAAGACAGCAACATTGGCGCCGCGTTCATCGAGTGTAAGGCCGAGGGGCTCGGGCGCGCCTTCGCTCACGCGGCGCATCATGCGGCGGCATCCAGAGACGCTTGTCCAGGGAGAAGCTCCCTGTAAAGCTGCGCATAGCGGCGCGCGGGATTCCGCCAGGAGACATCCGCCAGCATGCCGTTCGTTTGCATGACCCGCCAGACCAGCTTGTCGCGGAAAAGCGACGCGGTCTTGCGCAGGGCCAGCGCCAAGCCGTCGTCGGTTCCGGATGCGAACTGGATACCGGTGGCCGCGCCTGCGGCAAGCGCCATTTCGTTGGCGTCGATGATGGTGTCGGCAAGCCCGCCAACGCGGGACACGACCGGGACCGCGCCATAGCGCAGCGCGCAGAGTTGCGTCAGCCCGCAAGGCTCGAAGCGGGATGGGACAAGAAATGCGTCCGAGCCTGCCTGGATCCGGTGCGCGAGCGTCTCGTCATAGCCGATTAAGACGCCAACCCGCCCGGCGAAGGATTGAGCCGCCGCGCGGAAGCGGGCTTTGATCTCGGGATCACCTTCGCCAAGCACGGCGAGCTGCATATTTTCTTCGAGGAGAACAGGAAGATTATCGAGCAGCAGGTCGAGCCCCTTCTGCCAGGAAAGCCGGCTGATAATGCCGATGAGAAGCGTGTCCGGCTCCGGAGCGAGGCCAAGGGCGTGCTGCAAAGCTTCCTTGTTGGCGGCGCGGGCGTAGAGCCCGCGGGCGTCGTAATTGACGGCGATCCGGGGGTCGTCGGCGGGGTTCCACACCTCTGTGTCGACGCCGTTGAGAATACCGCGCAGCCGCGAGGAGCGTTCGCGAAGCAGGCCGTCGAATCCCATTCCGGTTTCGGGACGCTGGATTTCCACGGCGTAAGTCGGCGAGACCGTTGTGATCCTGTCGGAAAGCTGAAGCGCCGCCTTTAGATAGCCGATGGCGCCGAAATGCTCGATACCGTTGAAGGTGAGGGCTTCCGCCGGCAGTTCCAAGGCGCCGAGCAGGTTCGCGGGGAATTGCCCCTGATAGGCAAGATTATGAACGGTGATGACGGTGGCCGGCCTCGGTTTTTCGCCATAGTGGAGATAGGCGGCGGCAAGGCCCGCCTGCCAATCGTGCGCATGGACGACGTCCGGCGCAAATCTGGGTATGAGACCCCGGCCGATGGCGGCGGCGATCTTTCCAAGGGCGGCGAAGCGAAAGGCGTTATCGGGCCAATCGGCGCCGCTCGGCGCGACATAGGGGTTTCCAGGACGGTCATAAAGGTGGGGCGCATCGAGAACGAAAAGATCGAGATTCGCCGCCTTGGCGCTCAGAATGCGGGCGCTGCCTCCAAATAGAAAAGGGATCGAGCGGATTTCCTCGCTCGAGTGCAAAGCGGCCATCACCGCCGGGTAGCCAGGAATGAGGGTGATCATCCTGGTGTCTTCGGCGCGTAACGCGTGTGGAAGGGCGCCCGCGACATCAGCCAGCCCGCCCGTTTTGATCAGAGGGTAAACCTCTGAAGTCACCGATAGGATCTTCAACTGGCTCACGCTTTAAGTCCGCTTGTTACGACTTCGTCTTCAAGCTCGCCTGCTGTCACGCTAGCGTCAAGCCCATTGATTGCCTGCTCTTCCTCGACAATTGGTTGCTCTTCCTCTACGGCAACCGTCAAAGGACTCTCGCGCGCCGGAACCGGGTGGACCGAGGGCTGATCCAAAAGCTTGTCGATCATGGGTTGCGTGATAAGGCAAATGCCCTGTTCCGTTCGCCGGAAACGCTTTGCGTCGAGTTCCGGGTCTTCGCCCACGACCAGCCCTTCGGGTATTTTCACTTCGGCGTCGATGACGACGTTTCGCAAACGCGCGGAGCGCCCGACATCCACGCGGGGAAGGATGACCGCGTTTTCGACGGTTGCAAAAGAATTCACCCGGGCGCCGGTCGAGAGCAGCGTCTTGCGCAGCGCGGCTCCGGACACGATGCAGGCGCCCGATACGAGCGATGAAATCGCAGACCCCCGCCGGCCATCCTCATCATGAACGAACTTCGCGGGCGGCGTGACCTCGTTGTACGTCCAGATCGGCCAGTTCTGATCGTAGATGTCGAGGTCCGGCACCACAGCCGTCAAATCGACGTTGGCTGACCAATAAGCATCGACGGTTCCGACATCGCGCCAATAGGCGCCCTTTTCCGATTCCGAGCGGACGCAGGAGTTCGTAAAGCTATGGGCGACCGCCTTCCCGTTCTTGACAAGATAGGGAATGATATCCTTGCCAAAGTCGTGGGACGAGTTGGGGTCAGCGGCGTCACGCCGCAGCTCGTCCAGCAAGAATCGCGTCTCGAAAACATAGATGCCCATGCTGGCGAGCGAGATGTCGGGCTTTCCGGGCATCGGGGGAGGATTTTCCGGCTTCTCCACGAAGGACAGGATGACGTCCGACCTATCGACATCCATGACCCCGAAGCCGGTCGCCTCATGACGTGGAACTTCGATGCAGCCAACCGTAACGTCGGCTTTCTGCTCCGCATGCTGGTGGAGCATCAACTCGTAGTCCATCTTGTAGATGTGGTCGCCCGCGAGCACCACGAGGTATTTCGGGTCGTAGCCTTCGATGATGTCGAGGTTCTGATAGACGGCATCCGCGGTTCCGAGATACCAGAGCTCTTCGGAAATGCGCTGGCTGGCCGGCAAGATATCGAAGCTTTCATTGCGGATGGGGCGCATGAAATTCCAGCCGCGATGGAGATGCCGGATAAGGCTATGCGCCTTGTATTGGGTGGCGACGGCGATATGCCTTATGCCGGAATTGAAAGCGTTCGATAGCGCGAAATCGACGATACGCGATTTCCCGCCAAAATAGACGGCGGGCTTCGCGCGCCTCGCGGTCAATTCCATCAAACGGCTGCCACGGCCTCCGGCCAAGACGTAAGCCATGGCGTCACGGGCTATGGGAGATATCCCGGGCGTCCTCATGGGTTCCTCCCAGTGTTGTTGTTTTTTAATCGTAGCAAGCTTGCAGGATTAAAGGTTTAACCTGAGTCAAACTCGAAATAAACAGTGGCGAGCGGCGGCACCGTAATTTCTGCGGATGCGGGGAACCCGTGAGACGGATTGCCGAAGGCTGTCACCGATCCCAGGTTGCCTATGCCCGATCCGCCATACATTGGCGCGTCCGTGTTCAAGATTTCCTTCCAGCTGCCGCGGAAAGGCAGCCCGATGCGATAGTTGCGGCGTTGCTCCGGTGTGAAATTCGAAACGACGGCAATCGGCTTGGTCCCCGGGCCGCCCCAGCGCACCCAGGCGAACACGGAGTGCAGGTGATCGTCCGCGACAATCCACTGAAAGCCTTCCGGTTCGCAATCGCGCGCATAAAGCGCGGGCTTCTCGCGGTGCAGCTGGTTCAAGTCGCGGACGAGGGACTGAACGCCCCGGTGGTAGGCGTGTTCGAGAACCCACCAGTCGAGGGAGGCATCGAAGTTCCATTCGTTCCGCTGGCCGAACTCCTGGCCCATGAACAGAAGCTTCTTGCCGGGATAGCCCCACATGAAGCCGTAATAGGCGCGGGCGTTCGCGAATTGCTGCCACTCGTCGCCGGGCATCTTGTTGATGACCGAGCCTTTGCCGTGGACGACCTCGTCGTGCGAGATCGGAAGGATGAAGTTCTCGGAGAAGGCGTAGAGCAGGCCGAAGGTAAGCTTGTCGTGGTGCCAGCGCCGGTGCACTGGGTTCCTCGTCATGTAGCTCAGGGTGTCGTTCATCCACCCCATGTTCCACTTGAAGCCGAATCCAAGGCCGCCTGTGCTTGTCGGATGCGAGACCCCCGGCCACGATGTCGATTCCTCCGCGGCCGTCGTCACGCCGGGGAAAGCCGCATAGAGGCGTTCATTTGCCGATTGAAGGAAGCGTATCGCGTCGCGGTTCTCGTTCCCGCCCTCGGAGTTCGGCAGCCATTCGCCTGGCCGTCGTGAATAGTCGAGATAGAGCATGGACGCGACCGCATCGACGCGCAGGCCATCGACGTGGAAGCGATCGAGCCAATACATCGCGTTCGAGGTCAGGATGTTCGCAACTTCGCGCCTGCCGAAATCGTAGATCGCGGTGTTCCAGTCGGGGTGGAAGCCCCGGCGAGGGTCCGGATGCTCATAGAGCGGCGCTCCATCGAACCAGGCGAGCCCATGCTCGTCGGTCGGAAAGTGAGCCGGCACCCAGTCCAGGATGACGCTGAGACCGGCGCGATGCGCGCCATCGACGAAACGGGCGAAGCCAGCCGGATCGCCAAAGCGGCGGGTGGGGGAGAACAGGCCAATCGGCTGATAGCCCCAGGAGGCATCGAGCGGATGCTCGGAGATAGGCAAGAGCTCGATATGGGTGAATCCCATATCCGCGACGTAAGGGATGAGCTGCTCCGCCAACTCGTCGTAGCTCAGGAAGCCGTTACCCTCCTTCCGCCGCCAGGAGCCGAGATGAACCTCGTAAATCGACATGGGCCCGCGCCGGGCATCCGCCGTTGAGCGCCACGCCAGATGCGCGTCGTCGCCCCAGGTGAAGCTGTCCGTGCGCGCGACGATCGAAGCTGTCGATGGCCGCATCTCGCTGCCAAAGCCGAAGGGATCCGCCTTGAGTGGTACAAGATTGCCGCCCGGGCCGATGATCTCGTATTTGTAGACGGTTCCTTCCCCGAGACCCGGCGCGAAAAGCTCCCAGAGGCCGCTATCGACACGCTTGCGCATGGTATGGCGGCGTCCGTCCCATTGATTGAAGTCGCCCACTATGGAGACGCGCTGGGCTTGCGGCGCCCATACGGCGAAGAGGACTCCATCGACGCCTTCGTGGGTGGTCGCATGAGCGCCGAGGCGTTCATAAAGCCTCTGGTGCGTGCCTTCGACCAGCAGGTAATCGTCGAGAGGACCGAGAGCCGGGCCAAAAGCATAGGGGTCGAGAAAGTCCCAGCCGTGGCCCTGCTCCTCGGCGTGGAGCCTGTAGGCGAAGCGGTCCTTTTTCCCGGGAACCAAGCCCTCGAAGAAATCGCTCTCGCCGCGCCGTTCGAGGTCCAGATGCGGACCGTCGGGCTCGATCAGCGCCTGCAAGCGCGCGACGCTTGGAACGAAAGCTCGGATCACCATCCCTTCGGGCGAATCGTGCAGCCCGAGAATGGAAAAGGGGTCAGGATGAGTCGCGGCGATAATGCGCGCCACGTCCTCATCGCTTGCACGCCAGCTCACACTGGTCGCGTTTTCTTTTTTTTCTTTCACGCTGATCGCGCGGGCACCCGCCATATGTCCTCGGTATATTCTCTAATCGTTCGGTCGGACGAAAACCAGCCGGCGCGCGCCGTATTCAGTATGGCGGAGCGCCACCAGGATTTGCGGTCACGCCAGCGTATATCTGCTTCTCTTTGTGCGGCGCAATAGGATTCGAAATCTCGCGTAACCATGAAGTGGTCATGGTAGGTAAGGATGTCGACCAACTGGCGATACCGATCCTTTTCATCATGTGAGAATACACCCGATGCGACGGAATCGAGAACCTCCGTCAGCATCGGCGACCGCGCGATTATGTCGCGCGCATCAATGCCTTTCTTGCGGCTTTCCTGGACCTCCTGCGCCGTCATCCCGAAGATGAAAATATTGTCGCGGCCGACATGCTCGCAGATTTCCACGTTGGCGCCGTCAAGCGTTCCGATGGTCAGCGCGCCATTGAGCATGAACTTCATATTGCCCGTGCCCGAAGCCTCCATGCCGGCGGTCGAGATCTGCTCGGAGAGATCGGCGGCGGGAATGATCGATTGCGCGAGACTCACATTGAAGTTCGGCAGGAAGACCACTTTCAGGAGACCGCGCACGGACGGGTCGTTGTTCACCACCCGCGCCACATCGTGGATCAGCTTTATGATGAGCTTGGCCTGGTGATAGCTCGCCGCCGCCTTGCCTGCAAAAATCTTCACGCGCGGAACGAAGTCTCGCGTGGGGTGGGCGTGGATCTCGTTGTAAAAGGCAATCGTCTCAAGGATGTTGAGAAGCTGGCGCTTGTACTCGTGGATGCGCTTGACCTGCACGTCGAACAGCGCATCCGGATTGACCTTGATGAGAAGGCGGTCGGTGATGATCTTCGCGAGCGCTTCCTTGTTGTCACGGCGGGTGGCGGCATATTTCGCCTGGAAGGCGGAGTCGCTTGCGAATTTCTCCAGGTTTCTCAGCGCGTCCGTATTGTCCAGAAATTCCGGACCGATTGTTTCGATCAGGAGCTTTGTCAGGCCAGGGTTGGCTTCGAAAAGCCAACGGCGGAAGGTGATGCCATTCGTCTTGTTGACGATGCGATCGGGGTAGAGACCGTTCAGATCGTGGAACACCGTCTCCTTCATGAGATCGGAGTGGAGCTGCGACACCCCGTTGATCTTGTGTGACCCGAGGAAGGCCAAGTGGCCCATGCGCACGCGCCGCCCGGCATATTCGTCGATGAGAGAGACGTGCGATTGAAGTTGCATATCGGCGCCCTTCTCCCGCAGGGCATCCAGGTGCAGCGCATTGATGAGATAGATGATCTGCATGTGGCGCGGGAGCAGGCGCTCCATCAGCGGCACATGCCAGGACTCCAGAGCCTCGGGTAGCAACGTGTGGTTTGTATACGAGAATGTGGCCTGCGTGATGCTCCAGGCCTGTTCCCAGCCAACGCCGTAAACGTCGACAAGGAGCCGCATCAGTTCCGCGACCGCGATGGCCGGATGCGTGTCGTTCAGCTGAATCGCCACCTTTTCGGCGAGCTTCGTGATATCGCCGTGCTGTTTCAGATGACGGTGGATGAGGTCCTGCAGCGAGGCGGAGGCGAAGAAATACTCCTGGCGCAACCGAAGCTCCTGGCCGGCTGGCGTGGAATCGCTTGGATAGAGGACCTTGGAGATCGATTCAGCACGAACCTGTTCGGTCTGCGCCGCGATGTAATCGCCGGCGTTGAAGACATCGAGACGTAAGGGATCGGGCGCGCGCGAGCGCCACAGCCGGAGCGTATTCACATATTTGCCGCGCCAGCCGGGGATCGGCGTGTCGTAGGCGACGGCCTCGACAACCTCCGACGGCCGCCAGATCTGCGCGACCGAGCTATGGTGGAGCGATTCCACCGAGCCGCCAAAACCGATCGCATAGGCGATTTCAGGGCGCGGGAACTCCCACGGGTTGCCGAAAGCCAGCCAATCCTCGGGATATTCGTGTTGCCAGCCATCCTTGATGGCCTGGCGGAACAGGCCGTGGTCGTAGCGGATGCCGTAGCCGTGGGCTGCGACCTCCAATGTCGCCATGCTCTCCATGAAGCAGGCCGCAAGGCGCCCGAGGCCGCCATTGCCGAGCGCAGCGTCGGGCTCCATTTCGGAGAGCTTGTCGAGATCGACGTCGACGCCCGCAAGGGCCTCGCGGAACTGAGTGGTGAGGCCAAGATTGTTCAGCGCGTCCATGAGAAGACGCCCGATCAAAAACTCCAGCGACAGGTAATAAACACGCCGCCTGCCTTCTTCGTAATTGGCTTTCTTGGAAGCGATCCAGGCCTTGATGATCCGGTCCCTGGCGACCAGAGCAGTCGCGAGGAACCAATCCCGCGGGCTTGCCGATGTCTGATCCTTGCCCGTTGTTGAAATCAGCCGCTTAACAATAAGCTCCCGCAGCTTGGCGACGCCCTCGGGGTTCGTTGCATCGTCTGCACCAGACAAATTCGATTGTGGCATGCTTTCTGTCATATACCTTTTCTCATTCCCGCGAGCGGACACGCCCTCTAAGATGGGGACGACCTTCGCGACCCGCGGCTTGCGCCTGATTGCGCGCCAAGAACGGAATAAAGGTCCAGCCATGCCCCCAGCTTTCGCTGCATGCCCATCCATTAGAAAATGTGGTGGGCGGATTAATACCGTGATCCGATCAATTTGTCGAATAGCATGGCAGGCTGATGATTCCTATCCGCTCAGTGGAAACACGGAATTGGGTTATCGGTCGATTAAAAAAAAGTTACTATCGCGTTCAGAACTCCGGCTAGGCATGAATATACTAGCCCTCCACGAGGGAAAAATTTTAATTCAAAGGGCTTATCCCCTCTGGTTACGATAGTCTGCTAGATATGTGGCCATGGAGATTAGCCACAACTGAGAAAATTTACAGTTCACGACTTCTTCAATCGCTTCCCTGATGGCGCCGCTTGCCTGGATCACGTCATGGAAGCGCCGTAGGGACTTCGCCACGTCTGCGCCAAGACCCCTCCGCTAAACTAGGGCGCGAGACAAAGACGAGATTTCCTGAGTTGCACCCGTTAAGCGGCCATTGCAAGTTCGCGGATAGTTTGATCTGAAACACCAAGTTCAATGACGTTGGCGGTTCTTGATAGGACTGTGAGCCGAGTTCCCAAAGCCGGTTTATTCTGCACCACTGCTATCCGCTCAGGAGCGTCGACAAGTTGTGCAATGTCTCCAAACTTAGTCACGGCCGCGGCAATCGAGTTCGGATGTGGGGAGACATAATCGAACAAAGATACCTGTCTTCCAACTTCAACCCTCGCCGCTATCAGCCAAGGCGTAGCGGAAGCGCCCTGAACTTCGACTTCTTTCGTAACCGCAGTCTTGCCGAAAACATGGAATAGACGATCATAGAGACGATTTATGTAATCGTCGTTCTTCTTCTCGGCAATCTTGTGCGCAACAACGGTAGCAGCTTCGCTTGAGCAATTGGCAACAGCCATCACGGCGCCGATTAATTGGCCCTCTTGCGCTTCTGCGACGAAGAAAGCCTGCTGATCAAACCCGATACCAGCGTTTTTAGCTATCGCCGGAGCGTGATGCTTAAACGTGCGAGGGGCACCCATCATCTCCGCTTCCTGAAACGCCTGTGCCATATCAGACACGAAGAAGCGCCCATCAAGGCTGTCAACCCTAACCTGCACGGTCGAATTACTTGGGTAGAGTAGTGGCGTCTTGATCACGAGACCACGCGCATCCGCACGCGCGGAAACAAGCGCGGCAGCGATGTCTCTAGCAAGACCGGAAAACGCCGTTTTTTCTAGCGTGATCATGAGCCTATCCCAAATAGGTTCCCCTGCCACTTTGGCACTGGGCAACGCGACAGTCTGGCGATTCTAAACCAATTTTCAGCAAACGCAAAAAGCTCCGCTTGGCTATCTAATTTTGGTTCCATCGGGACCGCTATCGGAAGATTCCCCGTTAGCTAATTGCGAAAGGGCCGGAAAGGCTGATGACGCCCGGCCCCGAAAGCGAACCGCCAGAGATCGACGGCCGCGAATTTGCATCTTCAGAC
>JBAVVQ010000592.1:0-10100 GCA_049697375.1 Rhodomicrobium sp. | reverse complement strand
AACGTCATCAAAGCGTTCACGATCGCCGCGGTGTTCTGGGGCGTCGTCGGGTTTCTTGTCGGCGATCTGATCGCCTGGCAGCTCGCCTTTCCGTCGCTGAACTTCAATCTACCCTGGACCAATTTCGGCCGTCTGCGCCCAGTCCACACCTCAGCCGTGATCTTCGCTTTTGGCGGCAACGTGCTCCTCGGAACCTCCTTGTACGTTGTGCAACGGACCTCGAAAGCGCGGCTGTGGGGCCGCTGGCTGCCCTGGTTCGTGTTCTGGGGCTATCAGCTTTTCCTCATCATGGCGGCCTCGGGCTACGTGATGGGCGTCACCCAGAGCAAGGAATACGCGGAGCCTGAGTGGTATTCCGACATTTGGCTGACCGTCGTCTGGGTTTCCTATCTCCTCGTCTTCCTTGGCACGCTGTGGCGGCGCAAGGAACCGCACATCTACGTTGCGAACTGGTTTTACCTCGCCTTCATCGTCACGATCGCGATGCTGCACATCGTGAACAACCTCTCGATGCCGGTCTCGTTTCTGGGCACGAAGAGCTACAGCGCCTTCTCCGGCGTGCAGGATGCGATGACCCAGTGGTGGTATGGGCACAACGCCGTGGGCTTCTTTCTAACGGCAGGCTTCCTCGGCATCATGTATTACTTCATTCCGAAGCGCGCCGAGCGGCCAATCTACTCCTATAAACTGTCCATCGTGCATTTTTGGACGCTGATCTTCCTCTATATCTGGGCGGGCCCGCACCATCTGCACTACACAGCATTGCCGGAATGGGCGCAGATCCTCGGGATGACCTTCTCGATCATGCTATGGATGCCGTCCTGGGGCGGCATGATCAACGGCCTGATGACGCTGTCCGGAGCCTGGGACAAGCTTCGCACCGATCCCGTGATCCGCTTCCTGGTCGTTTCCGTCGCGTTCTACGGCATGTCGACCTTTGAAGGCCCGCTGATGAGCGTCCGGGCGGTCAACTCACTCTCGCATTACACCGACTGGACGATCGGCCACGTGCATTCCGGCGCGCTTGGTTGGGTCGGCATGGTCTCGTTCGGCGCCATCTACTGCCTCGTTCCCTGGCTGTGGAAGCGCCGTGGACTCTATTCGCAACGCCTGGTCGAATGGCATTTCTGGGTCTCGACGATCGGCATCCTCCTCTACATCACCGCGATGTGGGTGTCCGGCATCATGCAGGGCCTGATGTGGAGAGCGACGGACTCCAATGGCGTGCTCGAATACTCCTTCGTTGAGAGCGTGGAAGCCATGCATCCCTACTACATCATCCGCGCGATCGGCGGGGTGCTGTATGTGGCGGGCGGGTTCATCATGGCTTACAACGTGTGGCGCACGATCCAGAGCGATGAGTCTGTGGATCTGGCGGAGCAACCTGCGATCGCCGCGGCGCCCGAGCTGCGCGGTCCTCAAGCCCTTCCGGCCGAGTAGGAGGCGATCATGAAACTCAGCCACGCCCCGTTTGAGAAGTACTCCCTTCTTCTGCTTCTCGGCACTCTCTTCGTGGTCGCCATCGGCGGCCTCGTCGAGATCACGCCTCTCTTCTACCTGAAATCGACCATCGAAAAGGTGGACGGGATGCGCCCCTACTCGCCTCTCGAACTGCGGGGGCGCGACATCTATGTCCGCGAGGGCTGCTATCTCTGCCACAGCCAGATGATCCGCACCCTCAAGGATGAGGTGGAACGCTACGGCCACTACAGCCTCGCCGCCGAGAGCATGTACGACCATCCTTTCCAGTGGGGATCGAAGCGGACCGGGCCCGATCTCGCCCGTGTCGGCGGCAAATATTCGGATGATTGGCATGCCGCCCACATGACCGATCCGCGCTCGGTCGTCCCCGAGAGCATCATGCCCGGATACCCGTTCCTCGGCCAGAGAAAGCTTGACTATGGCGACATCGCCGAACGCATGGAGGCGCTGCGCATGGTCGGCGTGCCTTATACGGACGACGACATCAAGAACGCGAAAGCTGATCTCGTCGCGCAGACCAACCCTGACGGCGAGGGGGCTGCGGCCGTGACAAAGCGCTATCCGAAGGCGCAGGTGCGGAAATTTGATGGAAAGGCGGGCGATCCGACCGAATTGGATGCGGTCATCGCCTACCTGCAGATGCTCGGCACGCTGGTCGACTTCGCGAAATACGACGCCACCGGCCCGAACCTGCGCTGAGGACCGTCATGACGTACGAATCCATGCAAACCGTATCTGCGATAATTGGGCTCTTCGTATTTATAGCGCTCTTCATCGCGGTCCTCGTCTTCGTATTCTGGCCAAGCAACCAGAAGGGCTTTGAGGAAGCCAGCCGCATCCCGTTGGAAAAGGATGACAACAATTCCGGAGGCAGCAATGGCCGATAAAACCGACATCGACACGGTGAGCGGCGTCGAAACCACGGGCCACGAGTGGGACGGCATCAAGGAGCTGAACACGCCGCTGCCGCGTTGGTGGCTCTGGCTCTTCTATGCCTGCATCCTGTGGGCGGTCGGCTATTGGATCTTTTTCCCAGCGTGGCCCATGGTTTCGGATTATACCAGGGGCGTACTGGGTTACAGCCAGCGCGCGACCGTCATGGCGAATATCGATCAGGCGCGCGCCAGTCAGGCTGGCCTCAACAATACCATCGAAAAGGCAAGCCTTGCCGAGATCAAATCGAAGCCCGAGCTTCTTAATTTCGCCCTTGCGGGAGGCAAAGCGGCCTTCGCCAATAATTGCTCTCCCTGCCATGGCCGCGGCGCCCAGGGATTCCCGGGCTACCCGAACCTCAACGACGACAAGTGGCTTTGGGGCGGCACTTTGGACCAGATCCAGCAGACGATCATGTACGGCGTCCGCAGCGGTAACGACAAGGCGCATGTCTCTCAGATGCCGAAGTTCGGCGAGGACAAGCTTTTGACGCCCGAGCAGATCAATGACACCGCGGAGTATGTCCTCTCGCTCTCGAAGCTGCCCCACGACGCGGCAGCGGCCGAGCGCGGCAAAGCCGTGTTCCATGGCGATGGCGGCTGCATGGCCTGTCACGGCGAGGAGGGCAAAGGCAATCAGGACGTCGGCGCCCCCGGCCTGACTGACAACATCTGGCTCTATGGCGGGACGAAGGACGCTATCAAGCATCAGATCGAGACAGGCCATGGCGGTGTCATGCCCGCTTGGGTCGATCGCCTCGATCCCGCAACGATCAAGAAGCTTGCTATCTATGTCCATTCGCTGGGAGGTGGGCAGTAGAGCTTTGAGAATCGCAAGGGGGCGGCACAGAGGCGTGAAGAATTCGAAATGACGCTCCGCCGCTCCCTCCGCTACAATCTCCTTATTCAGGAGAGCGGGCTAAACGCGAACAGGGCATGCCCATGAGCTGTTGCGACGCTTTCTATGCCCGTGCCTTGGCCTTGGAGTACGCCATGAACGAAATGCCAGCGGCTGCGACCGCATCGCTGGGCCAGGAAGCCGCGCCTGGCATCCAGCGCCTCGATGTGAAGCCGGTCAACGCAAAAGAAGAACGACAATCTCTCTACGCCGCGCGCGAGCCCATCTACCCGAAGCTGGTCCACGGCAAATTTCGCCGGATCAAATGGATCATCATGATCGTGACGCTCGGCATCTACTATGGCTTGCCGTGGCTCCGATGGGACCGCGGCCCTACCCTCCCCGATCAGGCGGTGCTTCTCGATTTCGCCCATCAGCGTCTCTACTTCTTTGGCCTCGAAATCTGGGCGCAGGAGTTCTACTACATCACCGGCATCCTGATCCTGTCGGCGCTGGGGCTCTTTCTTGTTACGGCGCTCGCTGGGCGCGTATGGTGCGGCTACACCTGTCCACAGACGGTCTGGACCGACCTGATGATCATGGTGGAGCGTCTCTGGCAGGGCGACCGCAACGCGCGCATGAAGCTTGCCAAGGCGCCCTGGTCCGCCAACAAGCTTTTGCGCATCGGCGGCACTCACCTGAGCTGGCTGCTCATCGGCCTGCTTACAGGCGGCGCGCTTGTCTTCTATTTCCGCGACGCACCGACCCTTCTTTCCGAGTTCTGGAGCTTCGACGCGCCTGCCATCGCCTACATCTTCCTCGCGATTTTCGCGGCGACGACCTACACGCTTGGCGGCCTCCTACGCGAACAGCTCTGCACCTATATGTGCCCCTGGCCGCGCATCCAGGGCGCGATGTTCGACGCCGACTCCTTCCTCATCACCTATCGCGGTTTCCGCGGCGAACCGCGCGGGCCCCACAAGAAGAACGAAACCTGGGAAGGGCGCGGCGATTGCATCGATTGCAGGCAATGCGTAGCGGTCTGCCCGGCGGGCATCGATATCCGCGATGGCGCGCAACTCGAATGCATCCAATGCGCGCTCTGCGTCGACGCTTGCGATGAGATCATGAAGAAGGTCGGCCGGCCCACAAAGCTGATCGCCTACGATACATTTCGCAATCTCCAGGCGGAGAAACACGGTGACCGCGTTCCCTTCCGGCTGATCCGGCCGAGAACGATGCTCTATGCCGGCCTCTTCGCACTCGTCAGTTGCCTCATGCTGTTCGGTCTCTCGCGCAAAACAGTGCTCGAAATGAACGCCGTGCCGGACCGGAATCCGCTTTTCGTCCAGACTCAGGATGGCGGCATCCGCAACGGCTTCACCATCCGTCTTCTCAACAAGCGCCAGGAAGCACGCACATTCGCGTTAAGCGTCGCGAGCCTGCCCGAGGCGCGCATTTCCATCGTCGGTATCGACGGCAACAACCCCCTCATCGAGGTCAAGCCCTACGACGTCCGCTCCGTGAAAGTCTATGTCACGGTCCCGCATGACAAGGCGGCAGCTCTTCCCGCGTCGGCCCGCATGGCTTTCATTTTGCGCGACAACGGAGATGGAACGGAAACCAAACGCGAGAGCACCTTCAGAGGTCCCGGACAATGAGCGTGACTACTATGGAATCGCGTCTTACCGGCAAGCACATCCTGCTTATTCTGCTTGGCTTCTTCGCCATCGTCGGCGTTGTCAACGCGGCGTTCATCTACTTCGCCCTGAGCACCGGCCCGGGCGAGGAGCAAAGCGCCAGCTACGAGGTGGGCCTGCGCTACAACAGGATCCTGGCCGAGGAGCGAACACAGAACGCGCTTCAATGGCATCATCAGTCGCAATTCGCCCAAGGCTCGCGCCTTCGCGTTTCCGTCACCGACAATGCGGGGGCTCCTGTCCCTGGCTTGGCCGTGACGGGGACCCTTGGCCGCCCGGCGACCGTCAATGCGGACCGGCGCCTCGTCTTCAAGGAAGTCGACGCCGGACTCTATGAAGCGCCGCTCGGCCAGATTAAGCCAGGAAGCTGGGTCCTGTCGTTCATAGCAGAGAAGGCAAGGCCAGGCGCCGGGTCGGCCACATACCGCGTGAAGGAAAGGCTATGGCTCAGCCCGGCATAATAGAGTTAGTTGGCCCGCCCACTCCAGCCGCGCCCACAATCGGCGCACCCGCTGGACCGGTGAGCAGGAACCAGACGATAACGCTCGCCGTCGAGAACATGACGTGCGGCGGCTGTATGCGCAAGGTCGAGAAAGCGCTGCTTGAGGTCCCCGGCGTAGCCTCGGCGCGGGCCAATCTTTCCGCTCGCAGGGCGACTGTGGTCTTCGAGGAAGCGCAGAGGACTGCCGCGCCCCTTGTCGATGCGCTTGGCCGGGTTGGCTTCAAGGCGGCTGAACTCGCTCCCGAGGCCCTCGATAGCGGGCAGGACACCGGCCGGCAGCTTCTGAGCCGTCTGGCCGTGGCCGGTTTCGCCGCCGCCAACATCATGCTGCTTTCGGTGTCGGTGTGGTCCGGCTCGTCGGACACCAGCGATCCCGTCCACGCCTTGTTTCATTGGCTCTCCGCCGTCATCGCCTTGCCGGCCATCGCCTATGCGGGCCAGCCCTTTTTCAGTTCGGCCTGGCAAGCGCTGAAGCGCCGCCGCTTGAACATGGATGTACCCATCTCGCTGGCGATCCTCCTGTCGGCGACCATGAGCCTTTACCAGACGATCAAGGGCAGCGATCAGGTCTATTTCGACGCCTCCGTCACACTCTTGTTCTTCCTGCTCATTGGCCGCTACCTCGACCAGCGCGTCCGTATCCGCGCCCGTGGCGCCGCGGAGAATTTGCTCGGCCTGAAAGCGCAATGGGCGCATGTCATTGCAAGCGATGGATCGGTCGAGCGCCTGCCTTCCAGGCTCGTGGAACCCGGCATGCGCATCGCCGTCGCGGCAGGCGAACGCTTCCCCGCCGATGGGGTGATCGTGGGCGGTTCGACTGCCATCGATGAAAGCCTGATCACCGGAGAAACGGCGCCGCGCGACCTTGGCGCCAACGATGTCGTTTATGCAGGCTCGGTCAATCTTGGCGGCCCGGTCGAGATGGAGGCGCGCGCCGCCGAAGCGGACACGCTTCTTTCGCAGATCGCCCGCCTCATGGAAACCGCCGAGCAGGCGCGAGGGCGGTATGTGCGCCTCGCAGACCGGGCGGCGCGTTTTTACGCGCCAATGGTCCACACGCTCGCCGCGGCATCCTTTATCGGATGGATGATCGCGGGCGCGGGCTGGGAAGTCTCGCTTACCATCGCGATTGCGGTTCTGATCATCACCTGTCCTTGCGCGTTGGCCCTGGCTGTTCCGGCCGTGCAGGTGGCGGCATCCGCGCGGCTTTTCGATAAGGGAATTCTGCTGAAGGCGGCAGATGGCCTCGAAAGGCTCGCCGAGACCGATGTGGCTGTGTTCGACAAGACCGGCACCTTGACTGCGGGCATCCCTTCGCTCGCGAATGGAGACACTGTCGACAGCGAGGCGCTTGGCGCCGCCGCGGCGCTGGCGGCCTCAAGCCGCCATCCTTATGCGCAAGCGGTCGTCCACGCCGCGAAGGAGCGGTTCCATGCCGTGCCGTCGGTCAGCGGCGTCGAGGAAGTCCCAGGCTTTGGGCTGCGGCGGATCACTGCCGCGGGTGAAGAGCGCCTCGGTTCAGCAGCCTGGTGTGACATCGACGCGAAGCAGGCGGCCTCCGCTTCGCTTTGGTTTATACGGCCGGGAGTCGAGCCCGTCGCCTTTCACTTCGAGGACAAGCTTCGCGAGGATGCGGCCGAGACCGTCGATGCGCTGCGCCAGGCGCATTTCGGGGTAGCGCTCTATTCTGGGGACCGCCGCGAGGCCGTGGCACCCGCCGCAAATGCGGTCCACATTGAAGAATGGCGCGCAGGCATGAAACCCCATGAGAAGATCGAGCGGCTGGAGGCCCTGAAGGCGCAAGGCCACCGCGTTCTTATGATCGGCGACGGGCTTAACGACGCCCCAGCGCTCGCCGCCGCTCACGCGTCGGTTTCGCCTTCTTCCGCGGCCGACATCAGCCAGACGGCTTCCGACGCCGTGTTCCAGGGCGCGCATCTCATGCCAGTTGTCGAACTCCTGGCGACGGCGCGCAAGACGCGAAAAATGTCCTTCCAGAATTTTGCGGTCGCACTCGGCTACAACCTTGTCTTCGTGCCTCTCGCAATGGCAGGATTGGTAACGCCGCTCGTCGCTGCGATTGCGATGTCGACCTCGTCGATCCTGGTCACCCTGAATGCGATCCGGCTCAGAACGGCGAGGCTGGAGCTAAGAGCATGACTTCGCTTACATGGCTGATACCGGCCGCGCTGTTGCTGGGCGGCCTGGGGCTTGCCGGTTTCATCTGGGCGCTCAGATCCGGTCAGTTCGAGGATCTTGACGGCGCAGCCTATCGCGCCCTCGATGATGACCCGCCAGACGGTCCCGATAAAAAGTAACGTCAGCCTCGCTCGGTTACGTCCCTGTGTGTCGTCGTCCCGGAAAGCGCTTCAGTGCTTATCCGGGACCGTAACAGGCGCCGGCGTCTGAGACGGTCCCCGATAACGCCTTGCGGCGTTTCGGGGACGACGAAGGGAGATGAGGCCGTTTAAACTCATCCCACCAGTAAGCTTTTATGTCTCATCGGCATTTGTCTCCAGGACAATACTGTCGCCCGCCGCCGACCCAAGCGATGCCCAGACACTCTCGCCAAAGCGCCGTCGCCTTCCAGCCGCTCTGCGGATGAGGAGATCGACGAACAGGCCCGGGCCACCGGAGTAAATGCGCCACCCGGCCTCGACGCCCACCGAGCCGGCTCTCACGCGGTCCCATTCAGCGGATGCTTCGTAACGATCACGAAAGGCCGCATCGCTGCTGGTGAAATAGCAATTCCTTTGCCGCAGGCAGGCGTTGGGGACAGCGTCGGCCATCGCAATCGGGGTGACGGTCTCAAGCGCCCGCCAAAAGCCATCGGCGTCTCCGGCCACCGCCAAGGCCTCGCAAAAGCGCAGATGGGCTTGCGTGTACATCAGCCCGACCTCGCGCCCGAAGAAGGGCGAGGACTCCGCGCGGCGGAAGATGCGTTCCGCGCCCCCATGATAGGGCAGCGGCTTGTCCATAAGGCGTACGCCGTCCGGAAATGCCAGATGTTCGCGGATAAGGCGCAGGTGCTGCTGCGCCTGTTCGGGCGTGAAGAGGCCTCCCGTGATCGCGCAGATCATCGGAATAAGCGAATAGCTGATGCCAGTCCTGCGGTCGCCTGGATGAAGCAGAAGCTCTGGGGCGCCGCCATCAGGATGGAAAAGCCCATAGCCGGCGACGACGCCGTCGCGAATGAGATACCTGTTGTAATCGCGACGGACCTCATCAGCCAGCTTCGAGAGCCGGTCGGCATCCGCGACTGAACCGGCCCGGCGCAAGACTTCCACGTAGCGCGACAGTTGCTGATAAAAAAGCGCAGAGGTCCAACTGCTGACCAGCCATGCGCGTAAAGAGAGGTCGGCAGGCTGCAGGGTGTCATTCCAGTCGCCATTTCCGTAACGCGGCAAATGGGCGCCGGGAATGAAGCTGGCGGTCACGCCATCGAGCAAAGCTTCGATATGCCCGGCGACGCTGGTCCGCTCTTCCGCCTCGCCCGCGCCGCTCCCCACGCCCCAGGCGACAGGCTCGGACAGGAAGGCGACATCGTCCGTGGCCTCGATATAGTCGCACACCGCCTTCAGCGGCCACACGATGATGTCGCCATGGGCGTCGGCGGCCTGGATGAAGGAGTACGGTTCCAGGAAGAACCACTGCGGCCAGTCGCCATCGGAGCGGCGCTGGCGAGCAAAAACGCGGCGCAACACGTCCTTGGCCGCCTCATCGTGCCCCAGAGCCAGAAAAAGCTCGATCGGCCCCTGGCAAACATCGCGCGTGCCCCACGCGCCCCCCGAATATTGTTCGAGCCCATGCGGCACTGTCAGGTGGACAATCGCATTATGCGCGAGCCATGGGAAAATAGTGTTGAACGTAGTGACGCTGGGATCGGAGCTTTCGAAGCGGGCATTGCGCGTGAGCAGCGACCAGAAACCGTTCGCCGAAGTCAACATCTCACCCGGCCCGACGCCCGCCGCATATTTGTCCGCCAGCCGCTGCGCCTCGCCAGCATCCGTCATCGAGCCGGTGACGGCGAACCGAAGCTCATTCGTGGGCAGCGTCCTGAACGCGACATAAGGCATGCCCCGCTCGACGCCATCCGTGTAAAGCAGCTCGTCACCCCCGATCGCGTCAATAGCGGCGGGCGTGCTCGTCACAAGATGATAGACCGCATCCGGGTAGCGCTGCCCCCAAAGCCAGTCCGGGTCTGGCCGGAAAGAGAGCCGCTTCGACAAGGCATCCACCTCGACGACGCCGGAATGCGCAAAATCCTGCTCACCCAAAACGAGATGGCCGAACACCAGAAAGCGGCAGGGCGCGCCCTCGACCTCAATTGTGCATTGCAACGCCGGGTCTTCGCCGGACGCGATAACATGCACGCTGATGGTTCCGCCGTCGTGGCGGTATTCCCAGAAGCAATCGCTGAGCCCCATCTCGAAGCGCGATGGCAGGGTCAACAGCCGCCAAGCGCCATCGATTTCGGCGAGGACGCGAAGCCCGCTGCCGCGCGTGATGTTGTAACCATCGCGCGATACGGAAAAGAGCTTGTGAAACGAGGTATTGCCGATCGTCAGTTGCGAGGCGAACACGCCGTGCATCCATGCGGTCGTGCAGAGTGTGTCGTCGCTCGGCAGAAAGTCCTGGCCGCTTCT
>JBAVVQ010000591.1:0-2696 GCA_049697375.1 Rhodomicrobium sp. | reverse complement strand
CGTCTACGCCGCGATGCCGGGCGCGGCGGCCGCTCTCAAGGAAGCGGGCGCGGTGCTGGTCTATCTTGCGGGTCCCGCCTCCATCCTGAAAACGCTCGATGCGAAGGACAAGACCGCCATCGACCGCCTGATTTACGAAGGGTGCAACGTTCTGGCCATCCTTCAGGAAGCGCAGCGCGCGCTCTGCGTCGAGGAATTGTCCGAGGCCGCCGGTCTCGAGGCGGAAGAGGCGGGCTTCGAGGTTTATGCCGAAGTCGAGACCCGGTCGTACTGACGGGCTAGTGTCCCGTCTCCGAATTGCCGCCCAACTTGCAGCGCGCTCGTACGGCAATTCGGAGACAAAGGGACACTAGCAAAAACAGGTATCTAGTGTGGCTTATGTCTCGCAATTGCCTATGAGAGCTTGCCGCGAAGTTGGTAGGCAATTGCGAGACGCCACACTAGAGCGCGCTTTTGGTGGACTCAAAAGCGCGCTCCAGCTCTTTGTTTATCGTGCGTCTTATTGGAAAACAGCTTCACACTTTTCCGGACGCACTCGATGGAAGGCTTGCGATGACACACTCTCCGTTGCCGGATTTCTCGAAGATCGAGTGGCAAACGCCGGACCTTCGGGCGGAAACCGCCGGCTCCGCCACAGAGACGCCGGAAGGGCTGACGCTGAAGCCGGTTTACGGACCGGGCGACCTCGAAGGCCTGGATTTTCTGAACACCTATCCGGGGCTGCCGCCTTTCCTGCGCGGCCCCTATCCCACCATGTATGTCCAGCAGCCCTGGACGATCCGGCAATATGCGGGCTTCTCCACCGCCGAGGACTCCAACGCGTTTTACCGGCGCAACCTCGCCGCGGGCCAGAAGGGGCTGTCGATCGCCTTCGATCTTGCGACCCATCGCGGCTATGACAGCGATCATCCCCGCGTGCGCGGCGATGTCGGCATGGCGGGCGTGGCCATCGATTCCATCTACGACATGCGCACGCTTTTCGAGGGCATTCCGCTTTCGGACATGAGCGTCTCCATGACCATGAACGGCGCCGTGCTTCCGATCCTCGCGCTGTTCATCGTGGCGGGCGAGGAGCAAGGCGTAGCCCCGAAACAGCTTTCAGGAACGATCCAGAACGACATCCTGAAAGAGTTCATGGTGCGCAACACCTACATCTATCCGCCCCGGCCCTCGATGCGGATCATCTCGGACATCTTCGCCTATACGAGCGCGAACATGCCGAAGTTCAACTCGATCTCGATCTCCGGCTATCACATGCAGGAGGCGGGCGCGACGGCGGATCTCGAACTCGCCTACACGCTTGCCGACGGCGTGGAATATGTCCGCGCCGGGAAGGCCGCGGGCCTTGACATCGATGCGTTCGCGCCGCGCCTCTCCTTCTTCTGGGCGGTCGGCATGAACTATTTCATGGAAGTCGCCAAGATGCGCGCAGGCCGCGCGCTCTGGGCGAAGCTCATGAAGGACCTCGGCGCCAAAAACCCGAAATCCATGAGCTTGCGCGCGCACTGCCAGACGAGCGGCTGGTCGCTCGCGGCGCAGGACGTGTTCAACAACGTGGTTCGCACCTGCGTCGAAGCCTTCGCGGCGTCGCATGGCGGCACGCAATCCTTGCATACGAACGCGCTCGACGAAGCGCTCGCGCTGCCGACGGATTTCTCCGCCCGCATCGCGCGGAACACCCAGCTTTTCATCCAGCAGGAGACCGGGACGACCCGCGTCATCGACCCGTGGGGCGGCAGCTACTATATCGAGCGGCTCACTTACGAGCTTGCGAAAAAGGCGTGGGACCGCATCCAGGAAGTCGAGAGCCATGGCGGCATGGCGAAGGCCATCGACGCCGGCCTGCCGAAGATGCGCATCGAGGAAGCGGCGGCCCGCACGCAGGCCCGCATCGACAGCGGCAAGCAGGTGATCGTGGGCGTCAACAAGTTCCAGCCCGAGGCCGAAGCGGCGATCGAAGTGCTAAGGGTCGACAACTCCGCCGTGCGCGCGAAGCAGATCGAGAAGCTTGCGCGGCTGAAGGCGGAACGCGACCCGAAGGCTGTCGAGGCGGCGCTCGTGGCGCTGACAAAGGCGGCGGGGGACGGAACCGGCAATCTTCTCGAGCTTTCCGTGAATGCGGCGCGCGCGAAGGCGACGGTCGGCGAAATCTCCGAAGCCCTGGAAAAGGTCTATGGCCGCCACCGAGCCGAAACCCGCGCCATATCAGGGGTCTACCGCCAGGAGATTGGGCAGATGGACGATACGGTGCGGCGCGTCATCGCGATGTGCGAAGCCTTCGAGAAGGACGATGGGCGCCGTCCCCGCATCCTCGTCGCCAAGGTCGGCCAGGATGGGCACGACCGCGGACAGAAGGTCATCGCGTCCGCCTTCGCCGACCTCGGCTTCGACGCCGATATCGGCGCGCTGTTCGCGACGCCGGCCGAGGTCGCGCGGGTGGCGGTTGAAAACGACGTCCACGTCGTTGGCGTGTCCTCGCTTGCCGCGGGCCACCTCACGCTCGTTCCCGAGTTGAGGCAGGAATTGGAAAAGCAGGGGCGCCCCGACATTCTCGTCGTGGCCGGCGGCGTGATCCCGCCCGGCGATTACCCCGCCCTCTATCAGGCCGGCGCGGTTGCGATTTTCGGCCCCGGCACCAAGATCGCCGAGGCGGCGGCCGATCTCCTCGCCAAGCTCAACGCGCATCTCGGCTTCGC
>JBAVVQ010000590.1:0-2129 GCA_049697375.1 Rhodomicrobium sp. | reverse complement strand
CCGTAGCCGCACGGTCCGGCCTCATAACAAAACGCCAGCGGCTTGCCAGGACGCCGCAGACGATCGCACAGCTTGCTGATCGCGCCAGGTTACTGATCGCGCCAGGTTCATTGATTATCTCGCCAAGGTATTCCACCGCCCCCGCTCGCCCGCTCTGCGCCACCGCGACTGAAATCCGCTCTTTGTGAATATCCAAGCCAATAAATCGGGTATGTTCCACGAGGCCCGTCTCCTATGCATGAGAAGCTATGGGGCGAGCGGCAGAGTTTCTGGCACCATTGCCGCTGGACGAAATGCGACGGAGCTACCCCATGATCCATGTTGATGACCTGAGCCGATCAATGGCTGAATTTGATCACGATTCCACATTGGTGGTCGTTGTCGAGATGAGTGAGTCTAGCTGGTTGGTGGCTGGCATGATTCCTGGGGTTGATCGCCAACCGGTGAAGAAGCTGGCGCCCGATCCCGACGCCCTGCAGCGGCTGTTGGAGCGCTGGCGAGCGGAGGCAACGAAGACGGGTCGGAAGATTCAGCGCATTACCCTTGGCTATGAGGCGGGACGCGACGGATTTTGGCTGGCGCGGTGGCTGCAGCAACGCGGAATTGAAGTTCATGTCTTTCATTCGACGAGCGTCACGGTGTCACGAGAGCATCGTCGGGCTAAGACTGACCGATTGGACGCCGCGATGCTCATGCGTGTTTTTCTAGGCTGGTTGCGAGGAGAGCGGGGACATTGCAGCATGGTGGCGATCCCGACGCTCGAGCAGGAAGACGCCAAGCGTCCAAGCCGTGAACGGGAGAACTTGGTGGGCGAACAAACTCGGATTGTTAACCGCATGAAGGCCGCGCTGGTCCGACTTGGCATTCGCGGGTTCAAGCCGGAGTTGCGTAAAGCTCCGCAGCGGCTCACGACCCTGCGCACGCCAGAGGGCGCGACGATTCCGCCAAACATGCTTGATGAAATTCGACGTGACATGACCCGGCTAGCCGTAGTCCGAGAGCAGATCGATCGGATCGACAGACCCGTCTGGAGCGCCTGAAAAAGGCGCCCGCTGAGGGTTCGAATGCGATGGTGAGTCTCTTGGCGCGCGTCATTGGCGTCGGCATTGAGACAGCAGATCTTTTGGTCCAAGAGGTGTTATCACGCAACCTCCGTGATCGACGTGCTATAGCGCGCTATGCTGGGCTCACTGGCTCGCCTGACGAAAGCGGCTCGAAGCGACGAGAGAAGGGGCTAGCGAAATCCGGCAATGCAAGGCTGCGCCGAAGTCTTATTCAACTCGCTTGGCGGTTTCTGCGGTTCCAGAAAGATAGCGCGCTCGCGCAGTGGTACCGCGCCCGAACCGAGATCGCACGAAAGACAACCATGATTGTGGCGCTCGCGAGAAAACTGCTCATCGCGTTGTGGCGAATGGTCACGACCGGCGAAATCCCGACAGGCATCATATTACGGGAAGCTGCCTGAGACGGTTTGTCGAGGGCAAGAAAGATGCAGCTTTGGCGACCGGCCGCATTTTAGCGACAGGCTGCTGAAAACGATCCGAGGTGGTGGTGACCCGAGCAGAGCCATGGCTTCGACGCCGTCATGAGAATGGGCTCTGCCGCCTCGGAGCCTTGCCGCCGAAGCGAATGACTGCTTCATGGTCCGGGTACTGGGTATCCAACCGAATACAAGGTTGCGGCGCGACGCCTCGCGCCCAAAGGCGGGCTCCCCTCGGTTCGTAATAGATCCGCGTCGCTATGCGGCGAAAATGATCAGCCGAAAGGCAAACAGCGACAAACGGCTTGCCGCGAGAGGAAAACGAATGCAGTAAAGCGAACGATTATCTTGACATAGAAAGCCCCATACAAGGCTCTGCGCCGGCCAGCCGGCTTAACCCTCGTACCGTTGCATATCGGATGACGGGCCACCCTCAGCCCCAGCAATCATATGGTCTAGTGCCGCCCGTCGTTGATTTTCCGGCAAATTTCAACCGGCGCCTTTACCCGTTCAACGCCTTCCGCTCGTTGCTCGGCATCGCCGGTGAGGTAAAGGCGCCGACCTATGCCGAGATTTATTCCGGCGACTGGAAGCACCCTACGTGTAGTAGTTGTATGGGTTAACCGGATAGGCAGGTTCAGACATTGCC
>JBAVVQ010000589.1:0-2741 GCA_049697375.1 Rhodomicrobium sp. | reverse complement strand
ATCCTTTATCGCCTCGGCAAGTGGCGGCCGGAGTTCCTCAGTAAGCCGACGCGCGCTCCGGCAGAGGACGCGGCGGCTTGGCGCCAGGAGCGGCCGTTGGCATCCGAATGAGGAACTATACCTCGATCTTCGCGAACAGGTAGGCTCCTAAGGCCAGTAGGACCACGGTGAGGCCGCCCAGCACCTCGAGGTCCGTCGCCACGCCGAACGCAAAAGCGCCGCTAAGCGCGCCGCGCAGGCCGTCGACCCCATAGGTCAGTGGGTTGAGACGAACCGCGATCCACAAAGCCTGCGGCAGATCAGATTGTACGCGCCGGAGCGAAAATCCCTCAATGAAGCAACCGAGATGGTTGGTTGCGCCGGAGTAAAAATCCGGCATTTGAGCAGCCCTTTGCTGTTTTTGGCGAGGGCGGGGGATGAAGCAGGTGGAGCTTTATTTTCAGGTCCGGCATGCAGTCCGGATAGAGGGATTAAGCGAGGGGGCGGCGGCGCGGCGGTTTGGGATCGACCCGAGAACGGTCTCGAAAATGTTGAAGTTCTCGATCCCGCCTGGCTATCGGCGGTTGAAGCCGCCGATCAGGCCGAAGCTGGACCCGTTTGTTGCGATCATCGACCGCATTCTCGAAGAGGACAAAAGCCGGCCCAAGAAGCAGCAGCATACGTCGAAGCGGATCTTCGAGCGGTTGCGGGACGAGCATGGCTTCACCGGGCGCATCACGATCGTAAAGGATTACGTGGCGAGCTGGCGGCAACGCTCGCAAGAGATGTTTGTGCCGCTAGCGCATCCGCCGGGTCACGCTCAGGTGGATTTTGGCGAGGCCCTCGGCGTCATCGGCGGCGTGGAGCGCAAGATCCACTTTTTCGCTTTCCACTTGCCGCACTCGGACGCCAGCTTCGTGGTGGCCTATCCGGCGGAAACGACCGAGGCGTTCTGCGACGGCCACGTGAAGGCGTTCGCGTTTTTCGGTGGCGTGCCCAAGTCGATTCTCTATGACAATACGAAGATCGCGGTTGCACGGATCCTGGGGGACGGCAGACGGCAACGAACGCGGGTCTTTACGGAACTCCAGTCGCACTACCTGTTCGAGGACCGCTTCGGCCGGCCTGGCAGGGGCAACGACAAAGGCAAAGTCGAGGGGCTCGTTGGCTTTGCGCGGCGCAATTTCCTGGTGCCGATCCCGGTGTTCGACAGCTTCGACGCTCTCAACATCCACCTGCTGGAGTGCTGCCGCCGTCGCATGAACGATCGCTTGCGCGGCCATGATCAGACGATCGGCGAGCGTCTGGAGCGCGACTTGGCTGCATTTCAAACTCCGCTACCGCCCGCCTATGACGCCTGCGAGAAAATCGGCACGACGGTTTCATCGTTGTCGTTGGTGCGGTATCGGCGCAACGATTATTCCGTGCCGACATCCTACGGTCACCGCGAGGTGTTTGTGCGCGGCTATGTGCACGAGGTCGTCATCAGCTGCGGCGCCGAGAAAATCGCGCGTCATCCCCGCTCCTATGAGCGGGAAGATTTCGTGTTCGACCCGTTGCATTATCTCGCGCTGATCGAGCGGAAGATCAACGCGCTCGACCAGGCCGCTCCGCTCGTTGGCTGGAGGTTGCCGGAAGAGTTCGCGACATTGCGGCGTCTTCTGGAGGCCCGCATGGGCAAGCAGGGCAAGCGTGAGTTTGTCCAGGTTCTGCGCCTCATAGAAGCATTCAAGATCGAGGACGTGACCGCCGCCGTCCGCGACGCGATCGAGCGCGGGGCCATCGGTTTCGACGCTATCAAGCATCTCGTGCTGTGTCGGATCGAGCGGCGACCGCCGCGCCTCGACATGACAGTTTATCCGTATCTGCCGCGAGCAACGGTCGCGACGACCTCGGCGAGCTCCTATATGGCCCTCCTGGCGGGAGGCGCTGCATGACTGACACACCGCAAATTTTGCTGGCTCACTATCTGAAAGCCCTCAAGCTTCCAACGTTCCTCCGCGAATATGACAAGCTCGCCCGTCAATGCGCCGCCGAGGGCGTCGACCATATCCGTTACCTACTGCGGCTTGCCGAACTGGAACTGATCGAGCGGGAGCGGCGGATGGTCGAGCGACGGATCAAGGAAGCGAAGTTCCCAGCCGTCAAAAGCCTCGATAGCTTCGACTTCCAGGCTTTGCCGTCCCTCAATAAACCCCTGGTGCTGGAACTCGCCCGCTCGGAGTATGTCGCTCGTCGTGAGAACATCATCGCTGTCGGCAACAGCGGCACGGGCAAGACGCATATCGCCTTGGGATTGGGGCTGGCCGCCTGTCAGAAGGGCCTGTCGGTCGGCTTCGTCACCGCCGCGGCCCTGGTCCACGAGTTGATCGAGGCCAGAGATGAAAAACAGCTTCTGCGTCTGCAACGCCAGCTCGCGATGCATAAGCTGCTCATCATTGATGAACTCGGTTATGTGCCTCTGTCGCAAACCGGAGCCGAACTGTTGTTCGAGGTCTTCAGCCAGCGCTACGAGCGAGGCGCGATGATCGTCACCAGCAATCTGCCGTTCGACGAGTGGACGAGCGTGTTCGGCTCCGAGCGTCTGACCGGCGCTCTGCTCGACCGATTGACCCACCACGTGCATATCTTGGAGATGAACGGAGAGAGCTACCGCCTCGCCCATTCCAAGAAACGCGTCCGTCGCGAAAAACCGCAACCCCCGTCAAAGCCCAGTCCCGACGAATAACGCGGTGCGACATGAAGCCCAAGGCCGGCACATT
>JBAVVQ010000588.1:0-8088 GCA_049697375.1 Rhodomicrobium sp. | reverse complement strand
GGTTTGGATCTCATGGTGAGCCTGTCGAACTGTCGAACCATGGGTTCGCAGAGTCTATCGTGTTCCGCCGAAATTACGGAAAACCGCGGCCTCTTTGGGGATCTACTTGCGTCTTTGGGGTTTGAATGGTCGGAGCGGCGAGATTTGAACTCGCGACCCCCGGTCCCCCAGACCGGTGCGCTAACCGGGCTGCGCTACGCTCCGTGCCGCGCACTTTGCGGACAATCGCTCCACCCGTCAAGCACCGTCACCGACAGAACTCACATATTCGTGTGTTTGGCCCGCTCAGGAAGAAGCTGCCCGTTTTCTCGCCGGCGCCTTTACCGGTGCTGTCTTTTTTGCGGCCGCGCCCTTTTTTTTCGTTGGCGCTGGCGCAGGCTTCGAAAGAGCGGCATTGATCCGATCTTTCATGATGTTACTAGCCTTGAAGACGATAACGCGGCGCGGCGTAATGGGGACGATCTCACCCGTCTTGGGATTTCGTCCTACGCGCTCGGACTTCTGACGGAGCCCGAAGGAGCCGAAAGAAGAAAGCTTTATGGGCTCTCCCCGCTCCAGAGCGTACACGATTTGCTTTAGAACCGACTCAACAAGCTCAGCCGCCTCGTTGCGAGGTAAATTGACCTTCTCAAAGACCGCCTCGGATAAGTCGGCCCGTGTCAGTGTTTTGCCATTGAGCGCCATAACGCGCTGTGTCCCTCCCCAAAGAACGAAGCGCGGACATAGATAACGTCGCGGATGCGATATAGCAAATACTAATCTTAGAAAAATCCCTTTGGAAACAACTTTTTTGCGTAAGAATGCCGCAGGCCGCCGAGCTATTTACTCAGTGTTGTAGGCTTCTACAATTACCACCGCAGGAGATTTGCTCCCCAGGTGAAGCCGCCGCCCATCGCCTCCAAAAGGATAAGATCACCTTTTTTGATCCTGCCATCCTGCACGGCAGTCACAAGCGCGAGGGGAATCGAGGCCGCGGACGTGTTTCCGTGCTTGTCGAGGGTGACAACGACTTTTTCCTTAGCGATTCCAACCTTCTTCGCAGTCCCGTCGAGGATGCGCTTGTTTGCCTGGTGGGGAACGAACCAGTCAATATCGCTTGGCCTCAAATTATGAGCCTGCAGCGTCTGCTCCACGACTCCGGCGATCGCATTTACGGCAAAGCGGAAGACTTCCTTGCCCTGCATCCGCAAATGCCCAACCGTTTGCGTCGAGGACGGTCCACCATCCACATAGAGCTTGTCCCAATGGCGCCCGTCGGAGAAAAGCATGGAGCCGATGATGCAGCGCTCGCGCATCGGGTCTTCCACCTTCTGGGCCTCAAGAACCACGGCGCCAGCCCCGTCCCCGAACAGAACGCAGGTGCCCCTGTCTTCCCAGTCCAGGATCCTCGAGAAAACCTCCGCGCCTATGACGAGCGCCCGCTTTCCCTGCCCCAGGCGCAAGAAATTATCCGCAACGTTCACCGCGTAAACGAAACCGGAGCAGACCGCCTGCACATCGAAGGCGAAGCCTCGCGTCATGCCAAGCGCCGCCTGTATGGTGGCGGCCGTCGCCGGGAAGGTGTTGTCCGGCGTCGATGTCGCCAAAACGATGAAGTCTATGCTGCCGGCATCGACATTCGCGTCCTTGAGAGCCGCGATCGCCGCGGCGATCCCGAGGTCGGAAGTTTTTTCGCCTTCGGCCGCGATATGCCGGGTTTTGATCCCGGACCTTTCCGTGATCCACTCGTCGGTGGTATCGACCATGCGGGCGAGTTCATGATTGGTGAGGACCCTGCTGGGGAGATAAGCCCCGCAGCCAAGAACGACTGATCGGATTTCTGTCACTGCGCCGCTGCCTTTAGGGCTCGAGCTGGTTTTGTCTGCAGCGCGTCGTGGAAGCGCTCGACATCGTGTCGAATGTTCTCAACGAGCCCGCTGGCAGCCATGTCGTAGCCCAGGTCGATGGCGCTTGCAAATCCCACGGAGTCTGCGCCCCCATGACTTTTTATGACAAGACCGTTCAACCCAAGAAACATTCCACCGTTCATTTTGCGCGTGTCCATCTTGGCGCGCAACGCCTGGAAGGCTCCTTGCGCCAAAACCGCTCCCATGCGGGCCAAGAGCGAACGATTCATCGCGGCTCTGAGATACGAGCCGATCTGCTTTGCGGTGCCCTCGGCGGTCTTCAGCGCGATGTTGCCGCTGAACCCTTCGGTCACAACCACATCGACGACGCCTTTTCCCAAATCGTCTCCCTCGATAAATCCGCGGTAATCAATGGGAAGGCTCGGATTCTTGAGCGCGGCGGAGGCGGCCTTGATTTCATCGAGGCCCTTCACTTCCTCGGCGCCGATATTGAGGAGCCCCACGGACGGCTTCTCCACCGAAAACAAGGCGCGAGCGAGCGCCGCGCCCATTCCGGCGCAATCCACAAGCGAGCGCGCGTCCGCCCCGACATTCGCGCCAACATCGAGAACAACGCTTTCGCTTGTCAGCGTGGGCCACAGCGCAGCGATAGCCGGCCGATCAATCCCCGGCAGCGTGCGCAGGCAGAACTTCGCCATCGCCATCAGCGCGCCCGTGTTGCCCGCGGAAACCGCGACCTGCGCCTCGCCCTTCTTGACGGCGTCGAGCGCCAGCCACATGCTGCTTTTCCAGCGGCCATGACGCAAAGCCTGGCTCGGCTTTTCGTCCATGGACACGGCGATATCGGTGTGTACGATCTTGCTGACTTTCGCGAGCGGAGAATCCTCCGACATATGCGCCCGGATCTCAGACTCCTGCCCGAAGATGATATAGTGGGTGTCGGGATGCCGGATAAGCGAAAGGGCCGCGGCCGGAATGACCACGGATGGGCCAAAATCTCCACCCATCGCGTCTAGCGCAATTGTAACTGCCGACCCCATTCTTGAAACCAGAAAGCTCGCAGGCGTTTAGGGCGCTTGCCCAGTAACAGCAGCGCCGACTGAGCAGAGAACATACTGGATAAAGGTTTTGAGACAACGAAAAAGATTGCGGCCAACAAACCTGCGCCTTCTCATCCTCTATCCGGCTTTTTTTGATGCAACTTGGCCAGTTCCGCGAACGGCGTGACACGCGGTTCTTCCTCGGCCGGTTCCCAGGCAAACGTGTCGTTCGGATTTCGCGGATAGGGATCGAGCGAGACAGAGAAAAATTCGCACAGAAACTCACCGATCGCTATCCGTCCTCCGGAGATAGGCTCAGGCGGATCGTTTTCGAACGGAACGCCCTCCTCGTTTCTGTCCTCGATAAGCTCCTGCGGCCAGAACTCAACCGTGAACGTTTCATCGAGCGCGGCCGGAACGGCGCTCAAGTCAACGACGCTCGCCTGCACGGCATCCGCCAGGAGCCTCCCCGTCACCTTGAATTTCCCGGCTGACAGCGGGGCTACTCTTACCTGCGCCTTGAAGCTTGTGACATCCTCGATCTCGGCATAGCGCTTGAGCGCCTCGAGTTCATGCTTGTCGGCGCCATAGGATAGGCTCAATGGCGCGTGCACCGAATTCACATCGATGGACCACGGAAGCGGAGGGTTGTTCATGGACGCCTCACCATGCCGTCACACGGCTTTTTTCAACCCATAAATTTCGGGAAAATTCAGATGCCCTTGCAAAAGAAGGTTCAGGGGCATCTCCCCAATGTTTTTGATGGCCTGGAATATATAGGAGGCCAGTTCGTCCGCGGCCACATCTGCGTTTTCGTCGCCGGACTGAAAGCTTTTCCAGATCGCTTCGGCCAAGGCCGTCGCGTTTTTCTGTTCGACGGCGTTGGTGTAAACGACAAGCTGGCGATAAAACAGATCGGCGATCTTCCGGACTTCCTGGGCGACGTAAACATCCGAGATGCCAAGATCGCGCACCATACTGTCCATCTCGCGCACAAACGCCTCGATGATTTCTTTGCCGAGAAGTTTTCCTTCGTTCGCCCCCAGCTTCAAATTCTGCATGACGATGAACATGTGGATGACGAGCGTGTCAAAACGGCCCGATAATGTGTCGGGCACGCCGCATCGCACGTAGAAAACCGGATTGCGCGACTGTGCGACTATCGAATCGTATATCTTCTCAGCTGCCTCACGGCGAGCCGTGCGTTCTGCAAACCAGCGGAACATTGTTGAGCCTGAACTCCAGTTGTGCGCTTGACGGCGAATGTACCCTATAAAGCCTTAATCGCATCCGAAAACATTGCCATTATGTTGCGGCAAAGTTAGGTCACGAACCGAAGCGCTGCAGCAAACATCAAATTTGGGGGCCTAATGTCAAATCAATCCTCTAAGGGCTTGGGACTGAAGCGCTTGCAGACGCGGCCCCGCCATGTTCCTGCCGCCGTTGTTGCAGGCTGCCTCCTTCTAACCGCCTGCGGAGGCAATGTCATCCGGCAAGGCCATCAGTTTCAGGAAGAGGATTTGAAGCAGGTCCGGGAGGGCATGACCAAGGAGCAGGTCACGCTCGCGCTAGGCACGCCCGACACGCAGTCCGCAGTCGCCGGGGGCGCTTACTACTACATCTCGACAACGCGCATGCAGCCCATGGCGTTCATGACGCCGTCTGTGACGGACAGGCAGGTCGTCGCAGTCTACTTCAACAAGCAGGACCGCATCGAGAAGATCGCGAATTACGGATTGAAAGATGGCCAGGTGGTCGACTTCGTGAGCCGCGAAACCCCCTCCTACACGCGCGATGAGGGGCTGTTGAAGGAACTCTTCCGCAATATCGGCGCCTCACCCGCCATCCCCGGCATGAACAGGGGAGGCTAAGCGAACTCCGCCGATGATCTGGCCAACGGGCCGGACGCTGCTCGCCTCGCAATCGTCATCTCGGCCAAGCGCAGCGCGAGCCGGGATCGCATAAAGGCAGGCGGTTCAACGTGTTATACCGAATCCGGCTAATCACTGTCATCCCGGAAACGCCAACGGCGTTATCCGGGATCGTTACAAATGCCAGCGCTTTTTGCGATCCCGGATAGGGCGTGACCGCCCTTCCGGGATGACGAGGCTGTGAACTATTCAACCGGATTCCGTGTTACGATCCACGACAAGGCTTCGCCTTTCCGGCCTTACGGCGGCGGCGATCCGTCGGCGCGTCTGGCCGCTCTTTTCCGGCGCAGAGCTTACCGGCTCTTGACCACTAGCCCCTCGGGGCTGTTCTCCACGCTAAGCCCGCGAGCCTCGGCCATCTCCGCAAGCCGCTCCGCTCCTCCAGGGAAATCGAAGCCGATTTCAGCACTGCGCGGGTTCACCGATCTCAGGTCCCAGTGCTGAACGCCTGGAACGCTTTGCAGGCGCGTACGAATGGCCTGCCATTCCTTGAGTCCAGAGAACTCGGCGGTGACCTCGACCGGTACGAGTTCCCCAGCCGGCGATACCTCGTCGGACTCGTGGCTCCTCGCGGCTGCGGTTGCAACTGCTGGCGAGCCGCGCGTCAGTTTCCAGCGCTCCTGAACTGTCTCGAAGGCGAGCCGAGCCGCCGACTGCAGAACCGCCTCGTCAACGCCGTCCCTGGCTTTCACCTTGCGCTGCAATAGGAACAGGCCAAGCGCGTCGTTTCCGACGAGTTTCACCGTCAGGCTATCTCCGCCGCTATCCGGCTCCGCCAGGGCCACGACGATTTGCGGCGTCTTATATTGCAATTTGAGGGTCGCCATACCGGAAGCGGGATTCGCAAAGTAGGCATTTGCGATCGCCGCGGTGAGATCGCCACGGGTCGGCGCAAGTTTCGCCGGGACTTGCGTATGCGCAAGATCGAGGCTCGCGAGCGCACTTCGCCATGGATTGCGGTCCGTGGCCATCGCCGCGCCGTCTTCGACGAACACCGGCACGATAAGGATCTCCGGTCCGCGATCGACAATGGGGGTTACGCCATACTGACGGAGAAGCCCCACAACGGCGCGCTCGGAAAATGTCACCCCAAACGTCGCAACATAAGATGTTCCCGAAACACCCTCGCCGCGGACGTCGATGTCCGAGACAAGCCGTTCGATCTGCTCGGCCGGAAGATCGGGGATGCGGGTCGCGCTCCTGTAGTCCGCCAGACGGGAGATAAGCGAGCGAAAGGCCTGCGTTTCGGCAGATTGCGTCGCAAGCTTTTTTGCCTCGACCGCATTTGCAGCCTCTGCGGCGGCGCTCACATTCGCCACGGTGAAGAGGCTCGGCGCCTTCTGCTGCGCATAAGCGGGCGCGCACAGGGATAAAGCCATCGCCATCGCGCCCGCAAATGTCTTTGTTCTTTCGGTCGTCGCCATGGATTGAACTCCCCGCTCGTCAGGCCGGTGGCGCTTGCGTAGAATGCGCACTCAATGATAGCTCCTCTTTAAATCGTGTCCCGAGGCCCCGCAAGTCTTCGCCGGTCTCACTGCAATCGTTTCATGGCAGGTAGCATGACCAGAGAACCGAACGGCTCCTATGCGGCGGCAGGCGTGGACATCGACGCGGGCGAAGCGCTCGTCGAGCGGATCAAGCCGTTCGCGAAGGCGACCGCGCGAGCCGGAGCCTCGGCGGCGCTTGGCGGGTTCGGCGGGCTCTTCGACCTGAAGGAGGCCGGTTTTCGCGATCCCATCCTCGTCGCATCGAACGACGGCGTAGGAACGAAGCTCAAGATCGCCATCGAGACTGGCCTTCATAAGACGATCGGCATCGATCTCGTCGCGATGTGCGTGAACGACGTGGCCGTTCAGGGGGCGCAGCCTCTTTTCTTCCTGGACTATTTCGCCTGCGGGAAGCTCGATGTGGATGCCGCGTCGTGCGTCGTGAAGGGGATCGCGGAGGGCTGCCGCCAGGCGGGCGCGGCGCTGATCGGCGGCGAGACAGCCGAAATGCCGGGCATGTATGCTGCGGACGACTACGATCTTGCAGGCTTTTGCGTTGGCGCGGCCGAGCGAGGCGCGCTTCTTCCCCGCGACGATGTGGCGGAAGGCGACGTTCTCATTGGGGTGGCTTCCTCGGGCGTTCACTCCAACGGCTTTTCGCTCGTGCGTAAGGTCGTGCGCGAGAGTGGCCTTGGCTGGAAGGATGCCGCGCCTTTTGAGCCCTCCCGCTCGCTTGGCGAGGCGCTTCTCGATCCGACTCGCATCTATGTCAAGGCCGCGCTCGCAGCCCATGCCACCGGGCGCGTAAAGGCTTTCGCGCACATCACCGGCGGCGGCTTGCCAGGAAATGTGCCCCGCGTGCTGCCTCCAGACGCGCGAATCACTATCGACCTTGGCGCCCTTTCCAACCAGCCTGTCTTCCGCTGGCTGGCCAAGGCCGGGAATGTGGAACAGGCCGAAATGCTGCGCACCTTCAATTGCGGCGTCGGCTTCGTCGCCGTCGTCGCGCCCCAGGACGCGACAGCCGTCGCCGCGTGCTTTCACGATCACGGCGAGGAGGCTTTTCCAATCGGCGTGATCGAGAGGCGCGGAGACGATACGCCTGCGGTCCGCTTCACCGGCAAGCTCGGGGCTTCGGAATGACGATCCGTAAACGCGTCGGTGTGCTGATATCCGGGCGCGGCAGCAATCTGGCTTCGCTGATCGAGGCTACGCGCGACCCCGGCTACCCGGCGGAGATTGTGCTTGTCCTTTCCAACAAGGCCGATGCCTACGGGCTTGTCCGGGCGAAGGAAGCGAATATTCCCACGCGTGTCATCAGCCATAAAAGCTTTCCAAGCCGGGAGGAATTCGACGCGGTCATCACAGGCGCGCTCAAGGAAGCGCGCGTCGACCTCGTCTGCAATGCGGGCTTCATGCGGCTCCATTCGGCGGCCTTCGTGCGCGAGTGGCGCGGGCGGCAACTCAACATCCACCCTTCCCTTCTGCCGGCCTTCCGCGGCCTCCATCCCCAGGCGCGCGCCCTGGAGGCGGGCGTTCGCGTGTCCGGCGCGACCGTCCACTTCGTCAGCGAAGAGATGGATGCAGGCCCGATCATCGCCCAGGGGGCGGCGCCAGTCGTAGCTGGCGACACCGAGGATACGCTTGCGGCCCGCATCCTTGCGATGGAGCACAGGCTTTACCAGCTGGCTCTAAAACTCGTGGCGAGCGGCGAGGCATGGCTGGAAAATGACCGCGTGAAATTTGCAAGCTCTCATCTCAGCACGTCGCTTTGGCCTCAATT
>JBAVVQ010000587.1:0-7997 GCA_049697375.1 Rhodomicrobium sp. | reverse complement strand
CCTCAGGAACTCCTTGAGGTCGCGATGATCCAGAGCGTCGCGGGCGTGATCAAAAACGGCTCGCTGACTTCGAACCGGCCGTTTCGCGCGCCCCATCATTCGGCGAGCATGGCGGCGCTGGTAGGCGGGGGGACCCGGCCCAAACCCGGAGAGGTCGCGCTTGCCCACCATGGCGTCCTCTTTCTCGACGAGTTTGCGGAATTCCCTCCGCATGTGCTCGATGCTCTTCGCCAGCCAATCGAGAGCGGAGAGACAGTTATTGCCCGGGTCAATCACCGCATACGGTATCCTTCGCGCTTCCAACTCGTGGCCGCGATGAATCCATGTCGCTGCGGCCACGCTTGGACACCCGGTATGACCTGCAGACTCGGGCCAAGATGCGAGGAAAGCTACCGGGCAAGAATTTCGGGACCGCTCTGGGATCGCCTTGATATTCAGATCGCGGTGGCGCCTGTGAAAGCGACCGACCTCGCTCTCCCGCCTTCGCGCGAAACAAGCGCAGATGTCGCCAAGCGGGTCGCCATGGCTCGGTCGATCCAGGCTCGGCGGTATTCCATAATTGGCAACGATGTCGTCACGACAAACGCGAGATGCCCAGCCGCATTGCTGGAAGAGTTTTGCGGACTCAATCGAGAGGGCATGCGCCTTTTGGAGCAGGCTGCGGAAGCGGACGGCTTGTCCGCTCGCGGTTATCACAGAACGCTTCGCCTTGCCAGGACGCTCGCAGACCTTGATGCGAGCACTGATACACATGCCGTCCATGTCGCAGAAGCGCTCAGCCTCCGCGGCTACGGCTTCGGCGCACGCCGCGCCGCTTAAGGATTGCTTGGGCGGAATGCATTTTTGCGTTACCATTCGTGGGCCTGGCGGTGCCGTAATGCTTGAGCGCGGCGCTTATCTCGGTTACATAAGGTCTATGTATCCTCTGAACGGGCCTGGTGTGGCGGCGTAGGCGCCGGGGCGTCTAGCGGCCTGACTTTTGTTAAAGAGAGCCGCATAGTGACGCCCTTAAAACACGTGCGCGCATCGATGTTTAGCTTTACACCAGCCCGCCACATCCAGGATACCACTATCAACATTTTAGAAACGAACCTACGCCTTTTTGGAAGCTTTGCCGCCGTGATGAAAGGGGCGGCCCAACATAACCAGCAAAGGCGGGGATGCTCGCACGGACACAACTGACGGCATTGACAGGGCCGCGACTGATTGGAGGAAGGAAATGGCAGGGACTGAGAAGCTTGTTTATCGCTTTGGCGCTGGGAAGGCTGATGGCGCGGCGGAAATGAAAAACCTGCTCGGCGGCAAGGGCGCCAATCTTGCCGAGATGTCGAACCTTGGTTTGCCCGTGCCTCCGGGCTTCACCATTACGACCGGCGTCTGCAACGCCTATTATGCGAATGGCAAGAAACTGCCGGAAGGGCTCAAGGAGCAAGTCGAAGAGTCTGTAATCTATATCGGCAAGACGGTTGGCGCCACTTTAGGAGACGCGCAAAATCCCCTGCTCGTTTCGGTGCGTTCCGGAAGCAGGGCGTCCATGCCTGGCATGATGGATACTATCCTGAACTTGGGCCTGAACGATGAAACAGTGAAAGGGCTCGCGGCACGCTCAGGCGACAAACGCTTCGCCTATGATAGTTATCGCCGCTTTATCCAGATGTACTCGGGCGTTGTGCTCGATGTGAAATACCACAACTTTGAGGAGATTCTGGAGCACTACAAGCACCAGAACGGCTACGATCTCGATACCGACCTTACGGCTGAGGATTGGCAGATTCTCATCGGCCAATTTAAGGAAGTGGTGCAGCGCAAGCTCGGGCGGCCGTTCCCGCAAGACATCAACGGGCAGCTCTGGGGCGCGATCGGCGCCGTCTTCGACAGCTGGAATAACGCCCGCGCCATCAAGTACCGGCAGTTGAACAACCTCCCGGAAAGCTGGGGCACCGCAGTGAACGTTCAGGCGATGGTGTTCGGCAACCTCGGCGATACAAGCGCGACGGGCGTCGCCTTCACCCGGAATCCGTCGACCGGCGATGCGAGGCTATATGGCGAATTCCTCGTCAACGCACAAGGCGAGGACGTGGTGGCTGGCATCCGCACGCCGCAGGCCATAACGGAAGCGGCGCGAAAAGAGGGCGGCAGCGACAAACCTTCGCTTGAGGCAATCATGCCGAGCGCGTTCCAGGAATTTAAGAAGAACTGCGAAACACTCGAGCATCACTACCGCGATATGCAGGACATCGAGTTCACCATCCAGGAAGGCAAACTCTGGATGCTGCAATGCCGTAACGGCAAGCGAACAACACCCGCTGCTCTGAAAATCGCGGTCGATCTTGCGAGGGAAGGGCTCATCAGCAAGGAAGAAGCGATAACCCGCATCGAGGCCACTCAGCTCGATCAGCTTCTTCATCCGACCATCGACCCTTCGGCGGAGCGTAACATCATTGCCACCGGCCTGCCTGCTTCCCCCGGCGCCGCTTGCGGCGAGATTGTCTTCTCTCCGGACGATGCCGAGAAGCTGAAGGGTGAGGGCAAGACCGTTATCCTTGTGCGGACCGAAACAAGCCCCGAAGACATCCACGGCATGCACGCGGCGGCCGGTATTCTGACGGCACGAGGCGGCATGACAAGCCACGCAGCCGTTGTGGCTCGCGGCATGGGGCGGCCCTGCGTCTCGGGCGCGAGTGCTCTTCGCATCAATACCGAATTGGGCACCCTCACCGCAGGCGGTGTGACGCTCAAGGAAGGTGAGGTGATCACGATCGACGGCTCTACAGGGCAGGTGATTCGGGGTAAAGTTGCCATGCGTCAGCCGGAACTCACCGGCGACTTCGCGACCCTTATGGAATGGGCCGATAGCGTGCGGCGCATGAAAGTGCGCACGAACGCCGACACGCCGAACGATGCGGCTCAGGCGAGGAAGTTTGGAGCGGAAGGTATCGGCCTTTGCCGTACCGAGCACATGTTCTTCGACGCGACCCGCATCATGGCGATGCGCGAGATGATCGTGGCTTCCGACGAAAACGGCAGGCGCGCCGCATTGGCGAAGATTCTGCCCATGCAGCGCCAGGACTTCGTCGAGCTGTTCCAGATCATGGGGGGGCTGCCCGTCACGATCCGCCTGCTCGATCCGCCGCTTCATGAGTTCCTGCCGCATGGTGACGAGGAGATCAAGGAACTGGCGGCGTCGTTGAAAATGGATGCTTCCGCCCTTCGCGCCCGCCTCAGCTACCTCAAAGAGCAGAACCCGATGCTCGGGCATCGCGGTTGCCGCCTTGGCGTCTCCTACCCGGAGATCTCCGAAATGCAGGCGCGGGCGATTTTCGAGGCGGCGGTCGAAGCCGGCAAGAAGACCGGCTCACCCGTTGTGCCAGAAGTCATGGTTCCTCTGATTGCCACCAAGGCGGAACTCGACATTCTGAAGGCGGTTATCGACAGGGTGGCCAAGGAGGTTGAATCGGCCACCGGAACCTCGATTTCCTATCATGTCGGAACCATGATCGAGTTGCCGCGTGCGGCGCTCCTTGCCGGAGATATCGCGAAGACGGCCGAGTTCTTCTCCTTTGGCACAAACGACCTTACGCAGACGACGTATGGTCTGAGCCGCGACGACTCGGGCACATTCCTTGGCGATTATCTTGCCCAGGGCATTTTCGACATCGATCCGTTCGTTTCGCTCGATCCCGAAGGTGTGGGCGAACTCGTCCAGATCGCAGCGGACCGCGGGCGGAAAACGCGGCCCGGCATTAAGCTTGGCATCTGCGGCGAGCATGGCGGTGATCCGGCGTCCATCGAAATTTGCGAGAAGGTCGGCCTTGATTATGTTTCCTGCTCGCCATTCCGGGTGCCGGTCGCGCGGCTTGCGGCAGCGCAGGCCGCCGTGCGCTCGAAGGGTATGGGCGGGACACACTCCACCGCGTAAGGGCTGTGGCGGGCAGGTCGCCCGCCTCACTTCCCTTTTGTAAACAGCTCGTCACCGGGAGCGCTCTGATCGCTTCCGGTGACCAAGAAAACAAGGCATAAGGCGGTGAACGCGCCTCCAGACCTGAACCTCGCCTGCCTCTCCAGTAAAGCTCAGATCGCCGCGGGCCTCTCCGCCATAGAGGCAAGCCCCGCTTCGATGTCGGCCCTGCTCGACGAGGCTTATGAAAATCCCAAGGGCATCGTCATCGGGATAACCGGGCCGCCGGGTGCCGGCAAATCCACTCTCATCAACGCCCTAATCTCGGAATGGCGAACCCAAGGGAAGACCGTCGCTGTCATCGCGGTCGACCCCTCATCGAGAGCCACCGGCGGCGCGCTGTTAGGCGACCGTGTCCGCATGAGGACCAATCCCAACGACAGCGGTGTTTTCATCCGCTCCCTTGCCGCGAGAGGTCGCCTCGGGGGGCTTGCCGACGTCGCTTATTCGTCGGTGGCTCTGCTCCGCGCGCTTTATGACAAGATCATCGTTGAGAGCGTAGGTGTCGGTCAGTCGGAAACGGACATTGCGACGGTGTCCGATACGGTCGTGCTTTGCATCCAGCCAGCGTCCGGAGACTCGCTCCAGTTCATGAAGGCTGGCATCGCCGAAATCCCTGACATCGCCGTTGTCACCAAGGCCGACATGGGGGCGGCCGCAACGCGCGCGCTAGCCGACTTGAAGGGTGCTCTCGGCCTCTCGCACCGGGAGAAAGAAGCATGGGAGCCGGAGTGTGTTAGTGTTTCGTCAACAACTGGCGACGGCAGTCTTCGCCAGCTTTTCGCCGCGTTCGCTCGGCATGAGCACTGGCTTCTGGGTGAAAACCGGCTAGCTGCAAGCCGCGAGAAAAAGGCGCAGGCATGGGTGCAGGCTGAGATTGTGGCTGAGTTCGGCCGAAGGGGCTTAGCTATTGCTGCACAAGGACTTTTCCAATCCTGGAACAACAAACCGTTCGCCATCGCTAAGCGGCTGTTAGCCGAACTTGCGATCGTGCGCAACCCGGACGCAACCATCTGAACATCGACCTTTATCGTGCTCCGTAATTTTGACAACAAGGACGTTATATCTCACGGCATAAATTTTTTCGGGCTCACATAACCACCCGTTAATCGTCATCGCGCTATGAGTTTGTTTCGCGTAGGAGTGTCGATGAGAAGTAGCCGTCCAATGAGAGCGTATGAGGGGCGTAGCAGGGCACTTGTCGCGCAAAAAAGCCCTCGACCCATTGTCGTCCGGAATTCAGATCTCGCCGTATCGCCGCCCCGCCGGCTTCCACTCACACTAAAAGCACGGCGGTCTTTCGCGAAGCTTACCCGGTACACGATCCTTGCATTGATTTTCGCGATCATCGGCTATGCATACCACGATCCCGATATGCGCAAGGCAGTTGATTATCAGATGACGATGCTGGTAAGCCCCGGCATATCCAGCGTTTCACCGACTTATTTCGATTACGAAAAGGTCTCGGAGCCGCTCCCGGCGCATGCCGCCTATCTTTTCGCGGACAGCCAAAAAGGCCCGCGCGCAGACAGGTTTGCCTATGCGCTCAAGGCGGCAGGAAACGACATCATTGCGAGGCGAATGAAAGCCGACTCGCTCCATCTCCAAAATGTCGCGTCCGCCGAGCAACAGCCTGCGATGCAGACAGCCGCCGCCGCGGGGGCTTCGTTGTTCCTTTCGGCGTTCGGCCCGGAAAGCTCCAGCGAAGTCGAGATCGATACGCGGCCGCCGAGCAGCGCTGGCAGTCAGTGGGCAGGTCTTCTCAAGAACGCGAGCCTTTCACCAGACCAGCCTAAGACGTTGTTCGGCGGCTTGACCGAGGACGAATTCCGAGCGCGCGAACTGCGCTGCATGGCGACGGCCATTTATTTCGAGGCCCGCGACGAGCCGATCAGAGGACAGCTTGCCGTTGCGCAAGTCATCATGAACCGCATACGAAGCCCGTTCTATCCGAAGACAGTTTGCGGCGTCGTTTATCAAGGCGAGCGCAATCGCACTGGGTGCCAGTTCTCGTTTACGTGCACCGGCAAGCACAACGCGGTCAAAGAAAAAGAAGAATGGGCGACTGCGGTGAAGCTCGCGAAGCAGGTCATCGCTGGCGAGGTGTGGATCGATGAGGTCGGGAACGCAACGCACTATCACGCGACCTATGTTCATCCCGCGTGGCGGCGCGAGCTCGACAAAGTCGCGCAAATTGGAGGCCATATCTTCTACAAGATGAAGCCGGGCGCCGGGCTTGCGCTTTTGAACGAGGGGCTCTGATCGCCCCGAAACTCTCGGGCTGAATTCGAGCCGGGCCGCACTCATGCCGCCCGGCCTTTGCTTTTTTGCATACTGCGCTCAGGAAAGCGCACAGCGCTCTCCTGAGCTGTGGACCAGCGACGCGCGGGCAGTGGACGCCCGATAGACCACCTTTCCAGCCGGTGGAGGAGACTAAAGCGAGATGGCGAAGGCATTGGAGGGAGTGCGCATCCTCGATTTCACACATGTGCAATCGGGACCGACCTGCACGCAGCTTCTCGCCTGGCTTGGCGCCGACGTCATTAAAATTGAGAAGCCGGACAGCGGCGACATCACGCGAAGCCAGCTCCGCGACATCCCGGACGCGGACAGCCTCTACTTCACCATGCTGAACCACAACAAGCGCTCGATCGCGCTCGACGCCAAGAACCCGGCGGGGCTGAACGTGCTCATCGCGCTTATCAAGGCCTGCGACGTGCTCGTCGAGAACTACGCGCCGGGGGCTGTCGACCGCATGGGGCTCGGCTGGTCGCGCATTCAGGAACTGAACCCGCGCATGATCCTGGGGTCGGTGAAGGGGTTTGGGCCGGGGCCTTACGAGAATTACAAAATCTACGAAAATGCCGCCCAATGCGTTGGTGGCGCAGCGTCAACGACTGGGTTTCGCGATGGGCCGCCGCTCGTTACATCTGCTCAGGTCGGCGACGCGGGCGCGGGACTTTATCTCGCGCTCGGCATTGTCGCGGCCCTGTACCAGCGGGCAGCCACGGGACGGGGTCAGATGGTGACCTGCGCCATGCAGGACAGCGTGCTGAACCTCTGCCGCGTGAAACTGCGCGATCAGGAGCGCCTCGCTCACGGTCCTCTCGAGGAATACAGTCAGTTCGGCGAAGGCGTGCCTTTCCGCGACACCGTGCCACGCGCCGGCAATGATTCCGGAGGCGGGCAGCCTGGCCGCGTCCTCACATGCAAGGGATGGGAGACGGACCCGAATGCCTACATCTATTTCATTACCCAGGCGGCGGTCTGGGATGCCGTTTGCGATGTGATCGGCGAGCCCACATGGAAAACGCATCCTGATTACGCGACGCTGAAGGCGCGGCGGCCGCGGCTCAACCAGATCTTTGCGCGCATCGAGCAGTGGACCATGACCAAGACGAAGCTCGAAGCCATGGAAATCCTCCAACGGCGTCAAATTCCGTGCGGTCCCATCCTGTCGATGAAGGAGCTTGCGGAGGATCCCGCGTTGCGCGCGTCGGGAGCGGTGGTCGAGGTCGACCACCCAACGCGCGGCAAGCATCTCACGGTTGGCAATCCGGTCAAGCTCTCGGATAGCCTTTGTACGGTTACGCGCGCACCGCTTCTCGGGGAGCACACGCGTGAAATCCTGCGCGAGATTCTCGACCTCTCCGACGACCAGGTCGAGACGCTCGAAGGGGCGGGTGCTTTTGGTGAGCACGGCATTGGCGAGTAGGCGGCCTTGAAGGCTCGAAAAGACCCGCGCGCCAAAACTCCATAAAGCCCGAGCAAGTTGGCGCTCCAGCAGCCACGAGCGCTCAAGCGAACTTGCCTCGGATAAGCTCTAGATTCAAAAAGTTGCTGATACGCCTTATCCGCGGGAAGGCCTGTCTTCGCCCTCAGCAAATGGGTCTGGACTTCCCGCAGGACGTACTAGTGTTCCGTCACTAACGAACGATTCCCAGACGGCTGCAAATCATTCAGTTTGCGGCGATGAGGAATGAGATCTGCATTTATTTGAGCCCTTCGAACCGGGCTCGTCTTGAGCGGCTTGTTGCGG
>JBAVVQ010000586.1:0-2692 GCA_049697375.1 Rhodomicrobium sp. | reverse complement strand
TCTCTCCTATTAGACTAGTGGATGAGCCGCCATCTTCGGCGGACGCGCCGCAGGATCGGATAAATTCCACCGGCTGTAGATAGGCCAGCCTGCAGATGGAACGGGACAGTGCTGATGGTTTTCAAGTAAACAGACAACCAGACGCGCCATGTCAAAGGAGTTCCAATCATGGCTGAGAAAAGTGAGAAGTCCGGCCATTCCGGCCAAAGCGAAGGCGGCCAGCATAGCGGCGGCAATTTTAAAGAGGATCCGAAACGCGCCTCAGAAGCGGGCAAAAAGGGAGGGGAGCATTCTCAAGGCGGCACCCATGAGCAGCATGTGAAAGCCGGCCAGCAAAGCCACAAAAATAAATAGGCGCTTTATTTAACGGAAGCCTGAGCCAGCTCCGGCTTCCGCCATTAGCCGTTCGATCTGCTTCGGCCTTGGCAGCGCGTCTCACTCCCCCGCCATCCACCCAGGATCCTGCCGCCCCGCGCTTCGCTGGCAATAGGCGCCGCCAGATGGACGAAGGTCGCCCTCTCCCCGACCGCAGGCAAATGATCCGTATTGTCACTTTTTTTGGGAACCGGGCAGGCGCCTGATTGTTATAGAGCATTCAGCACCGGAATTGAGGCCTTTAGGAGAGCACAGGATGGGTGCGATAGCCTCTCACAAGGCGCAAAGGCTGCCAATCGAACGCGTCTCGGCCCCGAAAATCGGGCTGGCCGCGTATGGGGTAATCAGTCTCGTCATCGCCTACATCGTAATGCTGGCGTTGGCAATTGCCGAAAGTTTATCGGTTGAAAAGTTTGAAGCGATAATGAACGTTACAGCCATTGCCGGATTCGTCATTCTTTGGGGCGCCTTCTGGAAGTTAAGCCGCGGTGATGCGAGCGGCCGCCCTCGCCGTGACCCGCGCCGCACCCTGTCCACGGATCTGCGCGAGACGACGAACAAGGCCGGATCACCTTCGATGGGCCATTGGGGCCCTCCTTCCACAATTGGTTCCCTTAGCGAGTAAAGTCACTTCTGGAAGTAAGACAAGAGTGAGGGTATGGTCCGCGCCTGACCCGACTCTGTTTGCTGCTCGAAGAGGACATGCTTGTCGATAGCCGAACACCGATCTTTCGCGCCGGTCCTGGAAAGAATAAAGACAGGCGAAGTTATCCTCGGGGCGCTCATTACTGCCTTGCTGGGAGCTGCTTCGATTGCAATCGTCTTCTGTTGCTATCGCGCATCATTGCCGCTGGAAATCGATCCGAACGAGGCTTGGAATGCGTGGCAAAGCAAGGCTCTCGCTCGTCTCTATCCGGCGGCGGACGCGCTCACGATAAACAACTATCCCCCGCTCTATTTCCATCTCCTCCATGCTTCCGCATCGCTGGGCGCGGAGGAAGTCTACGCGGGCAGAATCATATCCCTTTTCGCTTCGCTTGCTCTCACATTTCTTTTGTACCGCTCGACGATTATTCTAGGAGCAACACGATTGGCGGCGGCCATCGGAGCGATCTGGTTTCTGGCCACTCTCGCGGGTGTTTACACCGGCTATGCCGGGATGAACGATCCTCATCTTCTTGGCCTGGCCGTGATGGGCGCCGGCTTCACCTGGTTTATCGCAAGGGCGAATAAGGGAAAGGCGACAGAACCGGCGGTTCTCTTGATGATCCTGGCGGGCTTCATCAAGCACAGCCTCATCGCCATCCCGGCGTCGGCTCTCATCTGGCTGGCCTTCGACAGGCCGCGCGAGGCCGCGCGGGCCGCAGCTTTCGGAGCAGCGGCGTGCGCAGCCGGATTGATTGCCTGCTACGCAGTCTATGGCGGCGCGTTCTTTGAACAGCTTCTGATGCCAAGAGCTGTGGGATGGAAGAATGTGCATCTAGCGCTAACCTACGCCGCCCCGCTTATCGGAGCAGCCGCCATTTGCATGGCTTGGCTTGTCTATGACCGCCGCGGCCGGCTCGCGCAAAAAATGGCCGTCTTGCTTGGCCTCACATTTCTCAGCGGCTTTGTGCAGTCGTTAGGAGACGGGCTCGACGTCAATGCCTATTTCGAGTTCCTCTTTGCGCTCGCAATCGGCATCGGCATGGCGTTCAGCAAAATCCAGGCTTCCCCTGCCAGCGCGCCGCGCGCCGCTGGCATCATGTTGGCCTTCACAGCCGCCCTATTGACTGCGCTCGCGTTTTCCTTTCAAGCCGAGCCCTACAAATTCGCATTCAGCCGTGAGTTCCGGCGGGACATTGTGGAGAACGTCGACGCTTTCCGATCCGAGGTCAGGCGCTTGAAGAAAATCTCAGGCAGTGTCTCCTGCTCGGTGATGCTCGTTTGCTATTGGGCGGGAAAGCCTTTCGTTTGGGACGACTTCGCCATGCGGGAACGCGTCGCCACCGGCAAATGGACCGAAGCTGAGAAGAAACGCCAGGCGCGCCTGCACCACATTCGGTTCGAGACGATCGACGACAGGACAGTTTGGTGACTTTTCCAGGATCGAATCCTGGCGCTCAAGGCCAGTTTCAATTCAATGATTTGGGGCGATGTGCGACGCTATCTTTGATTGTATAAAGGCAGGATAGGAGCGCCCAAACCGAACCGCTTGGTTCGACCATATGACCTGCGGACGTAATGAGAGAACCCGTTCCATCCTCGTTCCAGTGCAGCACAAGGTGATACCTGCAAGCGATAGTCCTAATCAGTTTCTTGCGCTCGAAATGGGCTG
>JBAVVQ010000585.1:0-2588 GCA_049697375.1 Rhodomicrobium sp. | reverse complement strand
CGGTGCCCTCCTTTGCCCGGGAGGGCAGATGGCACCCGACACCGCTGGTCAGCCAAAGAATGATGCGCTCTTTTTCCAGGATGACCGCAACGGGATTGGCTGCCCACTGGGGTCACACGTCCGGCGTTCCAACCCTCGAGACGGGCTCGCCAAAGACCAGGCCTCATGCGCGGATATTTTACATGCGGCCAACAACCACCGGATTCTTCGCCGGGGCCGCAAGTTCGGGCCGCCTGTCAAAGATCCACGCGAAGATTACAGTGAACGCGGCTTACTGTTCATGTGCATTAATACGGATATCGAAAGACAATTCGAGTTCATCCAGCAGAATTGGGTACTCAATCAGCACTTCGCGACACTTTTTGGTGAAGCCGATCCGCTCGTTGGGAGACGCGGCCCGATGACCTTGCCGGCCGTGCCTCTGCGCCGCACCGTCAACGTCGACACCTATGTCACGTTTATTGGCGGCGAATATTTCTTCCTGCCGAGCATCTGCGCTTTGAATTATTTCGAGGCTCTTCAACCGGCGGCGGGCAAGAAAGCAGCAGGACGGCAATGACGAGACCGATCAATTTCAAATCAAAGCATCCGGCAGTCCTCGGCAAAGGCGAACCGGCCATCCGCTCAGTCAGCGGCATCAAGGCGCAGCTTTTCCAATGGGGACTCGCGCGCTCTGATCTCCTGTTCGCCGTGTTGCGCAGTATCGCGCCCATCCTAGTCCTTAAAAACACCGCCGTTGTGACACGCTATGACGACGTGAAGGAGGTCTTTCTGGCCGATGAGGCTTTTGCGGTCCCTTACGCGGAGAAGCTGAATGTGATCATGGGGGGCGTCCCCTTCTTCTTGGGTATGGGCGACACAGAAGAGTATCGCCGCGACACCGCGGCCATGCGCAAGGCCGTTCCCATCGAGGATGTTGCTGAGCGTCTGGTGCCCGCAGCCGAAGCTGCCGCTGAAAGGGCGGTCGCGCGTGCGAATGGAAAGATAGAGGTGGTGGGTGAGCTCTTCAGGGAGGTGACCTTTGAAGTGCTGCTTGACTACTTTGGAACGCCGCTCCCGCCAGCCGGCGATCTCTACGTTTGGGCCAGTCGAATATTCGAATTTCAATTCGCAGACGCAAGCAATGATCCGGCGCTGCGAAAAGACGTTGATATTTATGCTCCGGCCTTGCGGAACTACATTCAGGACCTGATCGAAGATCGCAGGAGCAGTGGTGAAGAGCGTGACGATGTGCTCGGCCGGTGCCTGGATGCGCAAGCGAAGCACGAGGACGGGTTTAGCGATGATAAAATCCGCTGCGCGCTGGTGGCCTTCATCGGTGGAGGAATGCCGCAGCTTCCGATGCTCGGCCCGAACGCGCTGGAGCAGTTGCTGCGCCGCCCAAAGATGCTCGCGGAGGCTCAGGTCGCCGCTCGAAATGACGATGATGGCAAGTTGGTCAAGTTGGCTGGGTATGTGTTCGAAGCCATGCGGTTCGACCCACTAGGCCCCGGCCTCATGCGGACGCTCACAAAGCCCTATACTCTCGCAGCCGGCACTTCGCGCGCCAAGGAACTTCCAAAAGATATGGCGGTCTTCGTCTCCTTCGCCTCGGCCATGAGGGACGGCCGGCGCGTCCGCGATCCGGAAGCCTTCATCCCGGGCCGGCCTCCCTGCAATTACATTCACTTCTGACACGGGCTCCACGAGTGCTTCGGCATAAACATAAACCGCGGGCTTCTGCCCGCAATACTGAAACCGCTGCTCAAGAGACACGATCTTACGAGGACTCCGGGGGCAGAGGGCTATCTCCGTAAACAGGGGGTTTTTGCTGACCGGCTCGTGGTGCGTTACCAGCCCGCTTAGCCGAAGCTATGGCGGCACCGTTTTGAGCGCGCCGCGATTGCCGGGAAAGCGCTAGGGGCCATGAGATGCCTTGCGCCTGCGTGACCACCCGATGTCTCAATTGGGTCAGGTGCGGGATTGTATCGGCCTTTTCGAAGAAGACCGCATTTGGATCTTGAAGCCGCCATGGCTCGCTTGGCTGTGGAAGAAAGCCGTCACGGCAGCTTGCGACCCATTGTGGGCATCCGCAACCAGAGCTGGCCCCTTTGGATGATAACAGCTATCTTCTTAGGATGGTTCTTGCATCGTGATGGTGGAGCGGGGTCTCGGGAGGTGTTTGTACAATGTGGACGGCGCCACATCGAGCCGTTCCGCAATTTCCGCGATGGTAAGCTTCCCATCTCTTAGCAACGCCTTGGCGATATGGATATCCTCCTCGCTAAGCGATCGAGGCCGGCCGCCAACGCGTCCTCTGGCGCGCGCTGCAACAAGTCCCGCCGTTGTTCTTTCACGAATGATGGAACGTTCGAATTCGGCGAGAGCGCCGAACACATGAAAAATGAGGCGGCCGCCCCAGGAGGTCGTGTCGATGTTTTCGGTGAGCGAGCGAAAACCGATCTCCCGCTCCGCCAGCATCTCCACCGTCTCGATCAGCTGTTTCAAGGAGCGCGCGAGGCGATCCAACTTCCAGACCACCAACGTGTCCCCAGCTCTGACGTAGTCGAGCGCCGCCTGCAGTTGCGGCCGGTCGCGGTTGGCGGCTG
>JBAVVQ010000584.1:0-1882 GCA_049697375.1 Rhodomicrobium sp. | reverse complement strand
CGCCCGTGCTGCGCAGCGTTTGGCTTAATGCGGAAACGACAAGGCTGCGGACGAGGCTCGCCTCGCGAAAGCGCACCTCGGCCTTGGCGGGGTGCACGTTGACATCCAGATCTTCGACCGGAATTTCGAGGAACAGCGCAACAAGCGGGTAGCGCCCGCGCGGCACGAGATCCTGATAAGCGCCGCGGATTGCCGACAAGAGAAGGCGGTCTTTGACAGGCCTGCCGTTCACGAAAAGATATTGCAGCGAGGCGTCCGGCCTGTTGAGCGTGGGCCGCCCCGCAAAGCCCGACAGCGAAACGCCATCGCGTTCGAGGCGCACAGCCTCGGAGCCTTCGGCGAAATCGCGCCCCATGATCCGGGCTAGCCGATGCCGGACAGCGTTTTCGTCCTGCGGGGGCGCGCAGGCAAGCGCAAAGGATGCGCGCTCGCCAACCGTCAGCGCGAAGCCGATATGCGGACAGGCAAGCGCGAGCCGTTTGACGACATCTGTAATGGCGGCGTTCTCGGAGCGCTCCGATTTCGTGAATTTGAGGCGCGCGGGCGTCGCCGCGAAAAGATCGCGGATCTCGACGCAGGTGCCGGGCCGAGCCGCCGCTGGCCGCACCCCGGACTTCTTGCCGCTTTCGACCGAAATCTCGAAGCCGCGATTATGCCCGGCCGGCCGCGTCACAATGCGTAAGCCCGCCACCGAGCCGAGCGACGGCAGAGCTTCGCCCCGGAAGCCAAGGGAGCGAATGTCCTGCAAGTTCCCGGCTGGCAGTTTGGACGTGGCGTGCCGCTCCACGCAAAGGCTCAAATCGGCCTCGTCCATGCCGCAACCGTCATCCGTGACGCGCAAGAGCGAAAGTCCGCCGTTTTGCGTCACGATCTCGATCGACGCTGCGCCCGCGTCGATGGCGTTTTCGACAAGCTCCTTCACGGCGCTCGCCGGGCGCTCGATCACCTCACCGGCGGCGATCCGGTTGATTTCGACCTGGGTGAGCTGTCGGATCGGCATTTTTTATCCTGCCAGATATTCGTGGGCCAGGCGTCTGCCCGCCTCAAGAGCAGGCTGGTCGAACGGGTCGACGCTCAAGAGATCGGCGGCGAGGATCGTCTCCATGATAAAGTGCATCATCAGTGCGCCGAGAGCGTGTTCGTCGAGGCGGGGCAGATCAATGACGCGCACCGGGCGCTGCGTGAGCCATTGCGCGAGGCGATCTTCTCTCAGACCTGCGGCTCCGGTCTTTGAAGAAAGACAGCCGTCAATCGATTGGCGGTACGTCATTGGCGCGAATCCTTCCGTGATCTTATCGTGGCGATGCCTGCGGCCGCGGGGCAAGGCGCCACGTTGACAGTTTCAACAATGATTTCACGCAAGGCGGTTAAGACGAGAAAAAGCCGCGTGATGCGGCTTCTTCAAAGCGAGTTCTGGTGAAGGATATAAGGGCCTGAAGTCTTGGCTTCATCCTTCGACGGGCTCAGGATGAGGCTTCGACGGGGCTCAGGATGAGGCCGGGAGTTTTCAATGGCTTAGCCCTCATGGTGAGCCTGTCGAACCATGAGCTTGTCGCGGTTCGACGGATTGTCATCCCGGCCAAGCGAAGCGCGAGCCGGGATCGCAAAAAAGATAGGGGCTTCAATCTGTTACGGTCCCGGATAAGGCTTCGCCTTTCCTGGATGACGAGGCTTCGCTCTAAAGCCCGGCTTCCTTGATGCCCTCCGGCTCACCGACAACGGTCACGATCAGGTTTTTGGGCTCCATCAGCCGCTTCGCGACGCGCTTGATGTCGGCGACGGTAATGGCTTCGATTTCGCCATTGCGGCGTTCGAGATAGTCGATGCCGAGATCGTCGAGTTGGATGGCCAGGAGCTGCGCCGCGATCTTCGAACTCGTGTC